>JAWOEV010000159.1:0-9017 GCA_046482565.1 Lentisphaeria bacterium
TTGCATGAAAAATGAGATTATGCGGGTTATGTATATAAATACCAAAGGCTTATATCGCTTATTATAAAGTTACACTTTGTACCCCAGTGCATAATCTCATTTTTCACCCGGAGGGCGAAGCAACAGCATCACATATTTGATTTTTCCGGCTTGAAGCGGTGGTTACCACAGCAACAAGTCGGAGAAAAAACAAATCTGCAATACTGTTGCTTCGTGCAAAAACCGGGCTATACACCCGAAACACTTCTACACATTACTTACACATACCCGAACATGCAACCTTGCCCAATGCAACTGGGTCTCAGTTATTTGATTATTTGCAATGACAATTAAGGACAGAGTATAGTATTTACACAGGCAGGAAAAACCTGTCAGAAAAGACTCGGAGAATTCTGATGATACCAGTAAACGTCGGCAATCTGTCAATTTCAAATGTAGGTTTTGTGGTCTTCTTGAAAAGCGAGCAAAGCGAGAAGACCATACCGATTTTTATAGGCGGCCCGGAAGCGCAGGCAATTGCCTTGAAGCTTAACGGGGTAAGCACGCCGCGACCAATGACCCACGATTTAATTAAAAACATATTTGACGTATTTGAGGCGAGGCTTGAACGTGTCATTATTTACGCTCTCAGAGAGGGAACTTTCCTTGCCCAGCTTATAGCTAACTACGAAGGACAAACAACCCAAATCGACGCCCGGCCCAGCGACGCGATCGCCCTCGCCCTCCGCTTTAATGCCCCGATCTTTGTCAGTGAAGAAGTTATGGAAGAAGCCGGGGTCAGGCTCGATGAGCAAGAACTCAAAGGGGGAAACGGCAAAGAAGGCGAAGAGGAAGAGGAAAAAGACGAGTTGCAGCTGCTGCAGGAAGAACTTGACAAGGCAATCTCTGAAGAACGCTACGAAGACGCCGCCAATCTCCGGGATAAAATCCGCAAAACGACAACCTCTAACTAGCTCAAGTTTGGCAACTTGGGATGTAAGTCGTTACCCCGCAACGACAAAATTCCTTGTATAACTACAATGCCTGAGTAAAAGACTCCTATCGCACTTCTTACGTTATTTTTGTCGCGTTATTTTTGTCGCGACAGTTGACACGCGTCAGCACCTTCGTTATATTCCCGGGAACTTGGCAAGCAGTGCACCCGCGCCGGTTTTAAACAGACATTTCACCTCTTTTTATCACAATGTAAGCATTATCGGATTTTGGGATGATTTATTATGAATAACGAAAATCGGCAAAAGGCATCCAGCTGGACATTCCTAACCAATCATGCCCATGTCCTGCTGTGCCTGGTAAATTCCCCGTCCATGCTGATGCGGGACATCGCCGTAAAAGTCGGAATTACTGAACGCGCCGTCCAGCGCATTATCGCCGATCTCCGAGACGAGAACTACATAACCCCGCATCGGGACGGCCGACGCAACTCATACGAGATCAACACCGGTCAACACCTCAAACATTCCATTGAGGAGCACCGTCGGATTGCCGACCTTATAAGACTGATTTTTGATACAAAAGGCAGTAACAGTAATGACTGAATCCAGCCATCAACAACAGAATATACCCCGGGGCGACAGCCAGCCTGCGGTTTTTCTCGACCGCGACGGGACGCTCATCAAAGATGTGGGTTTTCTGGCTGACGCGACAGGCATTGAGCTCTTCCCGGACACCGTATCTGCATTACTCCAACTGCAGAAAAATCATACCCTTTTCGTAATCACAAATCAATCCGGAGTGGGAGACGGCCTGCTCAAAATGGAAGATGTCCATAAGGTCAACGCAAAACTTGCCGGCCTACTTCGTGATCACGGCATCACAATTCAGGAATGGTACGTTTGCCCTCACAGCAAAAGCGAAAACTGTTCATGTCGCAAACCCAAGATACAATTTCTCGAGCAGGCAGTGCATGACCACGGGATCGACCTGCAAGTTTCCTACTCCATTGGTGATCATCCTCATGATGCGACATTGGGTGAATCGCTGGGGGTTAAGGGTGTTTACTTGCTGACCGGTCATGGCCGTAATCATCAACCTGAATTGCCGCCCGGCAAACCTGTATTCGAGACGATTGGCGAGGCGGCTGAATGGATAACGACGACAGGAAAAAATACAGCATGAAAAACCGTTGGATCGTTCTTACCGCCGGCATTATAATCCAGACCATTCTCGGAGGGATATATGCGTGGAGCATTTTTGTCACCCCTCTGACCGAGAACTATGGGTTAAGCAAGGGACAATGCGGCATGGTATTCGGAACGACGATTGCCGTGTTTACGGTTG
The DNA here is from genome assembly GCA_046482565.1 of Lentisphaeria bacterium. GTDB lineage: Bacteria > Verrucomicrobiota > Lentisphaeria > Oligosphaerales > MVZH01 > JAWOEV01. Next base: position 2,281 of record JAWOEV010000159.1, read on the forward strand.
CCATGATTTTCGCAGGTCGTTTACTTGCCACCAAGGGTCCGCGGCTGACAGCCCTGATCGGGGGGGTACTGTTCCTCGCTGGCTATTTAGTCGCCTCAGCCTCAAACGGCAACTATGCTGTTCTACTGCTCGGTATTGGTTGTTTGAGTGGTGCGGGCATCGGTTTCGGCTATGTATGCCCTCTGACCGTCGGCGTACAATGGTTCCCAAACCGGAAAGGTTTGGTTACAGGCGTCTCTGTGGCTGGTTTCGGGGGTGGGGGGGTTCTGCTCATCTTCATCGCCACTTTTTTTCTCAACCAGGGGATGAACGTGCTGAAATTCTTCATGTGGTTCGGGTTAGTTGCCGGGACGCTTCTTATCCTGGCTTCATTGCTTTTGACAACCCCGAGTCGAAAAAAGGATGCAACGGTAACGCAGGCCGGACTGTCGGAGATTCTGTCGGCTCCCTTTCTTATCTGTCTTTTTGGAATTTTCACAGGAACTTTCTCCGGGTTACTGGTCATCGGAAACCTGCGACCGATCATTGAAGATGGCGGCCTCTCGACAGCCGTTGCCGCGACGGCCGTCTCGATTTTCGCGGTCGGGAACGCATTTGGACGCATCCTCTGGGGATTTCTTTTCGACAGAATCCGTTATGTTTCGATCCCGGCTTCTCTGGGCTGTTTCGCCGTGGTTCTCTTTCTTCTTTCTATGACATCCCACCCCGTGATCGTTTTAACCTGCACGGCTGTTCTCGGATTCGGATTCGGAGCAAATTTCGTTATCTATGCTTCGACATTGTCAAGCCATTTTGCCGTAACTTCTTTTCCTCGACTTTACCCAATCTGTTTCCTGGGCTATGGTTTGGCTGGAATTACCGGCCCGCAAATCGGTGGATTTCTGGCCGATAAAACCGGTACCTATGATGTGGCATTGTACTTGAGCATCGGTATGGTTGCAGTAGCCACTCTTATAACCGCGATTGGCCTGAAAGCATTTACAAAAACGCCGACAGAAGACGAGGAACCTCTCGTGGCTCCAGCGGAGGATTGAGGTTCATGTCCGATACGACCTGCGATTACAATTCGGCTGGGCCTGATAGGGGCCGCGACATATTGCCGAAGCATGGGCCCCTCGGGTTGCGGCGGCGGCAACCTCTTTCGGATTTCGAGCTGTAAAGCATTACCGCTGAGGGTAGTACATTCCAATCGGGAAGCCCGAGAGGAATCACCGGCGCTCCTCAAGCCGTTTAAAACGGAGCGCGAGACCGTTTTGCAGAGGGTCTAAATACAAAAAGCACATTGGAATATTTTATATGGCAGACTATCAACGCAATACGCTGGATACCCTGGAGGCTGAAGCGCTTTTCGTAATCCGCGAAGCCGCCGCCCAGTTTGAACGTCCCGTGATGCTTTTCTCGGGAGGCAAGGATTCCATCTTAATGAGTTATCTTGCCAAGAAGGCCTTTTACCCCGGAAAGATTCCGTTTCCTCTAATGCATATCGACACTGGCCACAACTTCGATGAAACGATTCAATTCCGTGACTCCTGGATGGACAAAATCAGGGCGAGCCTGATTGCCCGCAATGTCGAAGACTCAATTCGGGAGGGGCGCGTACAGGAAGAAGAAGGCCCCAATCCAAGCCGGAACGCACTGCAGACGGTAACCCTCCTTGATGCCCTGAATGAATTTAAGTTTGACTGCGCGATGGGCGGGGCGCGACGCGACGAGGAAAAGGCCCGAGCCAAGGAACGATTTTTTAGTTTCCGTGACCGCTTCGGGCAGTGGGATCCGAAGAACCAGCGACCCGAGCTTTGGAATCTGTTCAACGGCATGAAACGCCCGGGTGAACACATGCGCGTTTTCCCCATTAGTAATTGGACAGAACTTGATGTCTGGCAGTATATTCAACGGGAGGAATTGGAAATTCCAAGCCTTTATTTCACACATGAGCGCGAAATCGTACATCGGGATGGGGTAATCCTCGCAATCGGCCCTTACAATAAAATCCTGCCCGGTGAAATCGCCGAGACAGCCTGGGTTCGCTTCCGAACAATTGGCGATATGACGTGCACAGGCGCAACGGAAAGCAAAGCCCACACCCTGCAGGATATTGTCAACGAGATCGCCGCCACCCGCGTGACAGAACGCGGCGGACGCGCTGATGACCAGCGCACCGAGGCCGCCATGGAAGACCGCAAGAAAAAGGGCTATTTCTAATGCCAACCTCTGAATCACTCCCTCATAACGCCCTGGTCAAAGAACGCGACCTGCTCCGTTTCACTACGGCGGGTAGCGTGGACGACGGCAAAAGTACACTTATCGGCCGGATGCTGTACGACAGCAAGCAGATTTTCCAAGACCAGATCGAACAGCTTGAGACGGCCAGCAAACTGCGCGGCGAGGAGAATGTCAACTTGGCCCTCTTAACCGACGGCCTGCGCGCTGAACGCGAACAGGGGATCACTATCGACGTCGCATACAGATATTTTTCCACGGCCAACCGCAAATTTATCATTGCCGACACGCCGGGACATGAGCAATATACTCGCAACATGGTCACGGGTGCCTCGACCGCCGATCTGGCGGTCTTTCTGATCGATGCCCGTAGCGGGGTTCTCACCCAAAGCAAACGCCACGGGATCATTGCCAGCCTCCTCGGAATTCCGCACATGGTCGTCTGTATCAACAAGATGGATTTGGTCGACTATTCCCGCCAACGCTTTCAGGAAATCGTTGAAGAATATAAAAACTTCGCCCAGAAGCTGAATGTACACGACATCCAGTTCATACCCGTCTCCGCCCTCATGGGTGACAATGTGGTGGAGCGCAGCGACAAAACCCCTTGGTATGAAGGTCCGCCACTGTTGCAATTCCTCGAAAACGTCACAATCAGCGCCGACCGTAATTTGGTTGATTTCCGATTCCCGGTTCAGTATGTCGTACGCCCGCATCAGGATTTCCGCGGCTTCTCCGGAAATATCGCTTCCGGCACTATCCGGGTCGGAGAAGAAATCATCTCGCTGCCGAGTATGCAACACTCCCGCGTCAAGACCGTGAACTTCGATGAAAACTACTTGGAGGAAGCCAGCCAGGGCGATTCCGTCATTCTTACCCTGGAAGACGAAATCGATATCAGTCGCGGCGACATGATAGTACGCCGCCACAACATTCCCCAAGTTGATAATGAGTTCGAAGCAACCCTGTGCTGGATGGACGAACGCAACGATCTATCCACGACAACCCGCTATATACTGCAGCATACAACCCAGACTACCCAGGCATTCGTCGATGAAATACTCTACCAGCTTGATGTAAACACCTTGCACCGGACTCCTGCCGAAAGCCTGAAATTGAATGAGATCGGGCGCATCAAGGTTACCACGTCACGGCAGCTTTTCTTCGACCCCTACGATCGCAACCGCTGGACCGGCGGGTTCATCCTCATAGATCCAAATGACTTCCGCACGATCGCCGCTGGCATGATCCGTCACACCTCCCAAACCACAATCGAAGAATTCAAACATCCGCACCGCAACCGGCAGCAGCCGGAACATCCCCCCCCTGAAGAAATCCAGTGGGATCCCGGACTGGTCAACCTGAATGACCGAATCCTTCGCCACGGACACAAACCGCTCTGCGTCTGGCTCACCGGTGTCTCCGGCGCCGGCAAGAGTGCAATAGCACAACAGGCCGAAAAGCAACTCTTCGACAACGGTTGTCAAGTCGTTCGACTTGATGCTGAAAATCTGGAACCGGGGCTTAACCGCGACCTTGATTTCAGTCGCCGGGATCAAAGCGAGCACATTCGCCGAACAGGGCATCTGGCGCGCCTGCTTTACGATTACGGAAATGTCGTGCTCTGCACCTTTGTCAGCCCCTGCAAAGCCGACCGTGACCTGGTGCGCTCGCTCTTTCCCGAAGGCGATTTCCTAGAGGTACATGTCGACGTGTCTATGGCTGAAGCAGAAAAACGCGATCCGCGAGGGGTGTACAAACGCTCGCAGGCAGGAAAAATTCTCGGTGTTGCCGGCATGGATATAGCTTACGAACCCCCAGCGCGCCCGGAAGTGCATATCAACACCGAAACGGAAGATGCCGCGGCCAGTGCTGACGAGCTTCTTGCCGCAATCAAAGCACGGCTTCAATAGTATCAAAGGTTTTATGAAAAAACGAAATACCGCAGATAAAGGTAGATACTGCTGACCACCAAGCTGACAAGCATGACCGGAAATCCCCAGCGCATAAATTGCATAAAACTCAGTTCATACTTATTACGCTTGGCTACCTGCGCTATAACAACGTTAGCCGATGCCCCTATCAGCGAACCATTACCCCCCAGGCAGGCACCGAGAGCTAGGGCCCAAAACAGCGGAGCGCGAATTTGAGCCTGGACCAGCTCCGGCGATCCCTCCAGGCCGGTGCTGACTGCAAACGCCGGCACGATGGAATGAACCAGGGGGATCATGGCTATAACAAGGGGAATATTATCAACAATGGCAGACATCAGGGCACTCGCCCACAGCAGAATGAGTACTGTTGCCAATAAATGATCACCGGTCAGCGCCAATAAACTTCCTCCAAGCTGTTCAAATACGCCGTTGTACTCAAGCGCCGCCACCATCATAAAAAGGCCGATAAAAAAGAGGATTGTGTTCCATTCTACCCGACTTACAGCATGGGACACGTCCGTTTTACAGATCAACGCCATAAGCAAGGCACCGGCTAAAGCCACAATGCCGGGTTCGATATCGAGGACTCTGCCAAAAAAAAAGCCGCCCAGCACCAACCCGAAAACCGGAAGAGCTTTGCGCAAAGCAACCGGATCCGTTATTGCCCGCCGCGGCTCCGCTTTCATTACTCGCTGACGCGCCTTCTTATCGGCACAAAGGCGGTTGCGCAACAGCCAGCCGACTAAACCGATGAGCAGAAGAAAAATCACCACAACAACGGGGCCCAAATGAATCAGAAAATCGTTAAAATCCAACTGTGTTTGTGACCCGATTAGAATATTGGGCGGATCACCAACCAAAGTAGCGGTACCGCCAATGTTCGAAAAGATGGCTTCCAGAATCAGTATGGGAGCGGCCGGCAGTTCAAGTATCTGCATCAACAAAATGGTGATCGGCGCTATTAAAATGACAGTCGTGACATTATCCAGAAAAGCCGAAAACAGGGCTGTGACCCCCAACAGAAAAATTACTACCAGCAATCCATTCCCCCCGGATTTGTGCGCCAAAGTCACGGCCACCCATTCAAACAGGCCGGTATCAGAAAGGATATTAACAATTATCATCATGCCGAGCAAGAGAAAGATCACGTTGAGATCCACTTTTCCCAAAGCTTCCTCATAGGGAACTTGATGCAGACAGATCACCGCGGCCGCCCCCAGCAGAGCAACTATGCTTTTCTCCACTTTCTCCGAGGCTATAAAGATGTAGCAGACTGCAAAAATTGAAATTGATAAAAGCATGTTGACTAATTGTTTTGTTTATAGTTTGGTTTTCAACAAAAGTATCTAACCCGGTTATTGCCGGGCTAAATATTGATAACCCTTTCAAGCACAAGTATCCGGTCAATCACCCCTACGCACTGACCATCACCATTCTCAATGTAGACCTTCGGATGCTTTTTTACGGCCAACAAAAAGACAATCTCCAGCAACGTGGCATCCGTATTCATACTGGCAAAGTCTTTGCTCATGACCTCAGAAGCAACCGACCTTGCCTCCTGTTCAAAATACTTCTCAAAAGGATCGAATTCACGAATGAAAGAAACACTGCGCAATTGCGAAAAGAAATCCGGCAAACCATACTGAAAAAGCAGATCGCTACTGATTTCGCCGACAACTTTCCCTTGTTCATCCAACACGGGGGCCGCTTCCAAATTGTTTTGCAGCATTTCGTGCGCCACTTTTTTCAATAAGTCATCCGGTTTAAGCTTCAAATAAAGCGGCCGCATAATGTCCTGGGCCAAAACGGGTATATCAGTGGAAAGATTACTATCCGCAAGAACGTTGTAGGCTTCCCGAGAATCTTCAGCCTTCAACAGCCCTGCCCGGTGACCAGCATCCCCGATGAACTGGGCTAGGCTGGACATGACTTTTAAAAACAGGTTGGGGTCTTCCTCCGGCCCAATCGTCAGACAGACGGTGTCAATCGGCTGTTCATCGGGAGTGCCGGCAAAAACCAATGGCGGCGACAGCGTAGCGATGGCGATAGCAGCCCCCGTGCAACCGGGGACGCGTGCATGAGGATATGCAAAGCCGTTGCCGAGAGCGGTAGATCCCCTCGCTTCTCGCTGTAAAACCGAATCAATTAATTGCTGCTCAGTGAGGTCGGAATTTACGGCCTGGAAATCAGAATCCATAATGGTTCGGATTAACCGCCGGTAAAGCTCCTCAGAGTTCTGCACGGATTGGTTAAGCAGTATCCGCTTTTCATCAAGTAAATTTGTAAGATGCATAAGGACCTTGCTCGTATGTTTTAAACAGCAAAGTGAAAGTGTATGAAAGATGAGACTCTACATGCTCTTCATTACCAGCCATAAATTAAGCCGTCAGCAGAATACCGCAACCCGCCAAAAACCCGCGGGGAATGACTACACTTGGGTGTCTTCGCTTGTGAATAAAAAACTTGAGTTTTCTCAAAATCCTTCATTCACTGCACGTCCGCAATTTCTGGCGGTCAGGGGATGGGCCGACGTGACCGAAAAAAAGGCGAGCGACCTGGCCAGGGAGATGGAGTGCTACGGTG
>JAWOEV010000215.1:0-4943 GCA_046482565.1 Lentisphaeria bacterium
GGATCAAACCTTGGGCGGCAGGATCAGATGGCAGGTGAACGATGACTGTACCATTGACTTTGATGGTATGCACTACAAATATGCGCATGGTCCGGACACCAGACGCTATACGGCGGGAGTTAATTATACGCTGCCTAACAATCATGTTATCAGAGTTGATATGCGACATAATACAACAAGCGGTAACGGTGACAGTAACAGCGTGTTCATAAGTTACAATATTCCTTTTTCGCTGCCCGTTACGAGGAGAAAGTCAGTAGGTGCGGTAAAGGGCCGTGTATTTACCCAGGGTGCGGACAGGCGAGATTTGAAGGGGTTAGAAGATGTTGTCCTGTTGGCGGACAGCGAGTCGGCAAGTGCGGTAACGGATACCGAAGGAGCCTTTATTTTTCCTTCCCTGCAACCCGGAATGCAAAATATAATGGTGGACCCGCAAAACCTGGGGCCGGGTTATGTGACTGCGGATGAAATGCCGATTAAAATAGACGTGGAAGGTGGAAAGACAAAGAATATTGAGGTCGAGGTGACCGAAAGCAGTTCGATAACGGGCCGTGTGGTTTTGGTGCCGCGCATGGAAGGAGGAAACCCGCGGGGATTGAACAACGTGCTGGTGCAGTTGAAACGCGGTAATACGGTTAAGAGAACATTGACTGATCGGAACGGGAAGTTCTCTTTTGATCGCCTCCACTTCGGGACTTTCGAGTTAAAAGTATATCAGGGGCGTGTGCCCGAATCTCACTATCTTAAGAATTCTATAAGGAATATAACCCTTGGGGAAAGTGAACGTAAAAATGTGGAATTTCGAGCGCTTCCTCGCAAGAGAACTATACAATTCATCGATGAAGGGGTGATAGGAACAGAATAGAAAACAGATCGTTCTATTCTGCCTTGTCCACTGCCTTATCCAGATTGCAAAGTTGGCAGCGCGAGCAATGCAGAAGCTCAGGCGGCTTGTATGTTTCCCCCTTCTTGGCCGCCCGGCGCATGGAAACCAGGTTCATGCCGGCGAGGAAGAAGCCCAACACAATAAACGCCCCGGGGGGAAAGGTTGTCAGCAGAAACTGGGTGTCCCAGGCAGGGATCATCTTGACGTCAAACAGGACGCCGCCGCTGAGAAATTCCCGCACGGCGCCGAGCGCAACCAGCGTGACAGTGAAGCCGACCCCCATCCCCAGGCCGTCAGCAATCGCTCTGAGCGGCCCGTGCTTAGATGCAAATGCTTCTGCTCGCCCTAGGACTATACAGTTCACAACAATCAGAGGAATGAATATGCCGAGGGCCATGTACAGCTGCCGGAAATACGCCGCAGTAATCATATCCACCAAGGTTACGAAGGTGGCGATTATGACGATGTAGCAGGGAATTCTTACTTTTTTGGGAATGACGTCTTTCACTAAGGATACAACAATATTGCTGCAGACAAGAACAAACAGTGTAGCCAGCCCCATGCCCAGGCCGTTGCGCGCCCCGGTGGTAACCGCCAGGGTAGGGCAGAGACCAAGGAGCAGAACCAGAATTGGGTTTTCCTGCCATAAGCCGCGAACTAAATCTTTCAGTAAATTTTTCATCACTTCAATTCATCTCTTTTTTTGAACTTCTGGAAGCCGGCTGCGGCGCGGCTGACAGCGCGGGCTACGGCCCGACTGCTGATGGTCGCCCCCGATACGGCGTCCAATTCCCCGCCGTCCTTTTTCACTCGATAACGCAGTTTGTCCAAAAGGTTGTAACTATTGTACTGGTTCAAATATTTATTGGGTGCTAAGTCACGGGGGGGCTTTGCTTTTTCAGTGTCATTACCATTATCACTGAAAAAATCAGTGATGACCGCGGTCTTCGCGCGATTGGTTGCCTTGGTTCCAAGCCCCGGGGTTTCCTGATGGCCGGGTAAGACAACTACATGCAGAATCCGGCCGTCAGGCTTTACGCCGACCAAAACCTCTACTTTACCCCCGTACCCCCGGGCTAATGCCTGAACGGCATAGGCTATGGTCGAATCGTTTTGTCGCGCTTCCATTACGGCGACCTCAGTATCGTCGACTGTCAGTACAGTCTTGTCCTGCAGGGGATCATTATCAAATTCCGGCAGGACTTTTTTTACGGCGGCAAGTTCGCCTTGACGCTTGGCTGTCGCGCGCAGGTCTTTGGTCTTGAGCTCGGCAAAACCCAGTACCAGGGCCGCAACGGTGCAGACAGTCCCCAATGCTAAACTTAAAGTCAGAATGTTTTTCACGTTTTAACTCCAGCTTTTTTTAAACCGAAAGGTTTGTTGGCGGTGTATCTGTCAATGAGCGGTACCAACGCGTTCATGAAAAGAATGGAAAAGCTGACGCCTTCAGGCAGGTTGCCCCAAAGCCGGATGACCGCCGTAATTACACCGCAGCCGATACCGAAGATAATTGCCCCTTTCTTTGACATCGGTGATGTGACCATGTCGGTGGCCATGAAAATAGCTCCGAGAAAAAGCCCGCCGGTCAGCAGGTGAAATTGTACGGGAGCGTAGGTCGCAGGGGCGGCCGTGTTGGCGATGAACGTTATCGCCGCAACCGTACCGATATAGGCCGCCGGTATCTGCCAGCGGATGTAACCCTTAAACGCCAGCAGAGCACCTCCCAGAAGCAGGGCAAGCACAGAAGTTTCCCCAAGGCAGCCGGGCATGTTGCCAATGAAGTAGTTCCAGTAGTCGCTGGTTTGTGGAACAAAACCGGCTTCCGCAATTTTGCTTAACGGGGTGGCTGTGGTCAAGGCGTTGACAGACCCCGGGAGGAATTCCCCCGGCGTCGCACTCACCCAAGTGGTCATGGTGCCCGGGAGGGCTATGAGCAGACCGACGCGGGCCACCAGTACAGGATTGAAAATATTGTAACCGAGGCCGCCGTACAGTTGCTTGGCAAGGCCTATGGCCAGAATAGCGCCGATTACACATACCCACCAGGGGGTGGCAGCCGAAAGGTTCATCCCCAGAAGGAGGCCGGTTACTACGGCACTGCCGTCAGCCAGCGGGATCGGACGCCCTCGTAGCTTGCAGAAAAGCACCTCACAAAGTACACAAGCCAGAGTACTGATGCCGAGCACCCATACGGCCCGCCAGCCGAAGATTGCTATCCCGACGGCACAGGCCGGCAGTAAAGCGGCGATTACCGTCAGCATTACCTTTCTGGAATCGTGCTTCTTATGAAAATGCGGTGAGCTGCTGACGATCAGTTTGGAGGTCTCAGGAAGTTTTATTTGGTTATCCGCCATGCCGCCGTGAATTCCTTATGACTTATGATTCGCTTGCTTGTTTTTCGGCCCGCCGTTTAGCGGTAATTTCGGACTTGGCGCGTTTGAAATGCTGGACGAGAGGACGGTTCGTCGGACACACGTAGGCGCAGCAACCGCATTCAATGCAGTCCATGGCCCGCCATTGCTCAGCCAGTTCGAAACGCTCATTCTCAATCTGCACACTTAGGGTGCCCGGCATGATGCGCATGGGGCAGGCATCAACACATTGTCCGCAGGAGATACACGCTTCCGAGGTAAACTGATGGATTTCATCTCTCCCCATAAGTAATACTCCCGAAGTGTTTTTCATGAGGGGAATATCCAGATCGGCAACGCTGATGCCCATCATCGGCCCCCCCATAATTAATTTCGCGGGATCGTATTTAACCCCGCCCGTTGCCTCCAGTATATTCCGCAAGGGAGTTCCAATGCGGAATTTCCAGTTGCCCGGCTCTTTGACCGGGCTGCCGGTTACGGTTGTAACGCGCTCAATCAGAGGTTTGCCTTCCGTAACCGCTTCGGTGACAGCTACCGCTGTGCCGACGTTTTGGACTACGCATCCCACGTCCATCGGCAGGCCGCCTGTCGGTACTTTGCGACCGCTTATGGCATAAATCAGTTGTTTTTCAGCTCCCTGCGGATACCGTACCCGGAGGTCGATAACTTCAATCCCTTCTTTACCAGCGGGACCGCGCAGTGCTTCGATAGCGTCGGGCTTATTTCGCTCAATCGCCAGGTAAACTTTACGGGCACCCAGAATGCGGGCTATTATGCCGACACCGGTCAAGAGCTTGCTTTGTTCTTCGAGCATCAACCGGTGGTCAGCGGTCAGGCAGGGCTCACACTCAACTCCGTTGATGATTAAAACATCTATTTTTTTGGCCGGAGGGGGAGAAAGCTTAACATGGGTCGGGAAGGCAGCACCACCCATGCCTGCCAGGCCAGCGTCGCATATGCGTTGTTTTAAGGTCTCCGAGTCAGCGTTGCGCCAGTCCTCTAACGGCTCCAGACCGGGTTCGAATGGTTTGTCTTCACCGTCACTGGTGATCTCAATCGCAGGTAAAGTGCCGCTCAGGCCGGGGCAGCTGTCAACGGCCGTGACGGTGCCGCTGGTCGGCGCATGGATGTTGGCCGACACAAACCCCCCCGCTTCCGCAATCGGCTGACCTTTTAAAACTGTATCCTTTTTCTTAACCAAGGCTTTGGCAGGTGCGCCTATGTGTTGTTGTGTCGGGACAACATATTTATCTAACAGGGCTGCACTTTGGATCGCTTTTCCACTGGTCAGATCCTTGTGTTCTTCAGGATGAACACCGCCCCGAAAGTTGAATAATTTTGGCATCTTAGGCATTGGCGGGCTCCTCTTGCTTCTCAGCCCCAGTTTTGCTGTCTTGCAGGGCCGGCATTGTATTTTTGATAAGAAGCGAGGGTTGCAGACACCCGGTCGGACAGACTTCCGCTAATTCAGCCCCCGGTGGATTGTCGTAGTTGACGCGCGCGGTAAAGCCCTCCATGTACATTTGCCCCTCTTTCGCCTCTTTTACGCATTTCCGGCAACCTATGCATGAAACCTTGCATATCTTACGCTTTACCCCGCCTTTATCATAAAGCTGCTGCGCGTGCGCCTGAGCGCGTCCGGCGGTGCTCGGAAGCCTCATGTACTCGGGGATGTACACTCCGTT
>JAWOEV010000177.1:0-4197 GCA_046482565.1 Lentisphaeria bacterium
GGATGCCTTTGAGAGAAAGGGGCAGGATTTGGGAGCACAGGTAACGGGCGATGTTTATATCGTCACTGTCATTGGCTTCGGCGAGGGCATCGTAATAGGTAATGTTGAGTTCATACGGGCTTTCCGTGCCGTCGGCATTGGTTTTGGTGGAGACGTAGCCGTCTTTGTCTCGCACCATCTTGCCCAGGTCATTGATTTCCGAATCGGCAATTATTCCTTCCAGAGGCCGTACACCGATTCCGTCATGCGAGGCGGTAAAATTCAGGAATGTACATCCTTTCGGGGCGTCAAATGCCGTTGCCGCCCATTGCGAGAGATGGTCGGCATTACCATGCCGCAACGCATGCAGAAGCAAAGGCGGGAGGCTGAACTGGTAGACCATGTGCGCTTCGTCGCCTTTGCCGAAATAGCTGATGTTTTCTTTATGCGGCACATTGGTTTCAGTGATGAGAATGCTTCCCGGGGCCAGGGCGTCGAGCACCTGCCGCATCAGCTTGACGACTTCGTGAGTTTCCGGGAGGTGTATGCAGCCGGTGCCGAGGCGTTTCCACAAATAGGCAATGGCGTCCAGGCGGATTACTCGCGCGCCATGTTCGATATACAGCAGGAGGATATCGAGAAATTCAAAGAGGACATCGGCGTTTCCGAAATCCAGGTCAATCTGGTCCTCACTGAAGGTTGTCCACAGATAACGTACGCCGTCACGGGTATTGGTGCGGCGCAGGAGTGGCGAATTGCGCGGTCGCACGACATCCTGCAAATCGGTATCGGGTTCTACTTCGATGAAATAATTTGTGTACGGCATGACGCCGCTGACGTAGTCCTTGTACCAGGAGCTTTGTTTCGACACATGGTTAAGTACCAAATCCGCCATGAGGCGGAAATCAGCGGCCAAGTCATCAATATCTGACCAAGCACCGAGTTCGGAGTTGACTTGCCGGTAATCGATGACTGAAAAGCCGTCATCGGATGAGTACGGGGAGAACGGCAAAATATGGATAGTATTCACCGCACCTTTAAGATTTTCGAGAGCGAACTTGCGAAGAGTGGCCAGGGGAGCTTCATCGCGACGGGTTACCATGTCGCCGTAAGTGATCAGGAAAACATCTTCCTCTGACCATTTCTTTTTGCCATGGCGCGGGACATTCAGCGGTTTATCGTAGCGGCTGAGCAGAACGTTCAGGCGTTCGAGACAGCGGTCGCCTTGATCGCCGTATAATTGCAGGAGACGGTCCCGAAATAATTTCAAGGCATTGTTTTTGAAATAATACATCTTACAGCTCCGGCAGGCCGGTTATGTTGGTAATCAGCGTTCTCAGGCTACGACGCAGTGCGGCATAGCTGTAGAAGCGCTTAGCCACATTGTAATTATGATCGACCATCTGGTTCCGGTATTCATCATTTTCCAATATATTGCGCATTTCTTCGACGAGTTTACGGGTTACAAAACCGTTCATGACGGGCACCCGGAACCCCTTGGGTTCAATATCGCGGGTAAAAATTGAATAGCGGTTGATGAGCACCGGTTTTCTGAAATAGAAAGCCTCCAGAAGAGCGTTGCCGAAACCTTCATAGAGGCTGGGATATGTGACCAGATCAGCGTGCGGATAGATATCCCAAAGCGTATAAATCTTCTGGCCGGTGCTGTTCAGCTGCCGGTACTCGCCGATCCGCGTGGCCATAAACCGCAGATCGACATTGGCATCCTGGGCCATTTCCGCCAGCATCTGCCGGTAGTCATAGCCCTCGTCGCCCGCCTCGTGGCTGATGACCAGCTTATACTTGGGATCACCCAGCATCTGCACCAGTTTTATGGCGTGTTCTATGCCTTTGCGCGGCACGATCCGGGTGGGTTGCAGGATCATAATGTCGTCGGGTTCAAGCCCGATTGCGTCCCGGACATCCGAGGCGTATGTATCCACCGGCCGCGGCGGCGTTTCGAAGTCGAGGACATTCGGAACCAGAATAGAGGTTACGCCACGGCGCCAGGACAGTTCTTCCTGGGCATCCTGATTGATTACCGCATGCTGGAGCTCCGGGTCGCGCGGCGGAAAGGCGGTGTCGAGATGATCATGAACCGCATTGACTGCAAAACGCGAGCGTTCCCAGTAAAAATCGTGATGGTGGGCAATGACGGGGATTCGCGTTTCCGCCAGGAATTCAGTTATCGCCAGCCCCAGCGGGACATGCATGGGGATGGTAAGGGAGTTTTCGGCGACCAAGATGCTGATGTCGTAGCGTTTTACAAAGTCATAGAGCGTTGATTTTAAATAACTCTTGAGTTCCCGGATGCGGCGGCTCACATGCGGGCTACGCCGATGGTATCCCCAGATTTTACTGTTAATCCATTCATTTTCCGGATGGCCGAAGAACGCCTCGGGGACACACATACTGATATCGGGTGCCCGATCCAGACGGCCGGCATACCAGAAGCTGATATGGCGGTGATCCCAAAGCACCTGAGCCCACTTGGCGCTCTCGAGTGAGACGCCGTCAGTGCCGGCAAAACGGGTTGACACAAAGCCTATTCTCTCGGGCATAATTCTAACTCTTTCAAGGTTAATTTTTAACCGGCGGTAAACGGTTGCTGCTTGTGATAGTAATATGAACGTAGTATGTTGTATTGCAGGTGATAAATCAACCCGTCGAGATAATTTTAGTTAGACCCTCCGCGGAAAGGGGTGGCGACCCGATGTTGTGCTCATCCCGCTAGCGGGATCTAGCACTTTGCCGAGTTTTCTCATAAATAACCTCAAAATATTCGAAAGGGGTGCAATAAGTGCCTAAGGAATTTAAAAAAATAATCAAAGAATTACCGCAATTGCGGGACGAGTGTCGCGCCATGCGTGAGATACTGCTGACTAATCTGGTGATGATCGGGGAAATACCGGCGCCGACTTTCGGCGAAGCTCAGCGTTTGGAGTATCTGCAACGTCGTTTTGCTGAATGTCACTTGCAGAATTGTTCAACTGATTCGGCCGGTAATGTAGTCGGCATTTATCCGGGAAAAGACGGTAGCAAGAATATTCTGGTGGTGGCGCACGCGGACACGGTTTTCCCGGCCGGTGCCGACCACACGGTATCGCTACAGTCTGATCATGCGATCGGAATCGGCCTCGCCGATAACAGTCTGGGGCTCGCGGTCTTGGCCTCCCTGCCGACGCTGTTCGAGCGCCTGGGGCTGGAGTTTGAGTCCAATCTGATATTGATGGGCGCCACCAGTAGCCTAGGGCATGGTAACCTGGAAGGGTTACGTTTTTTCCTGGACAACAATCGGTTGCCTATCCGGGCGGGAGTTTGTGTAGAGGGGGCGAAGCTCGGGCGTTTGAGCATGGCCTCGATCGGTATGTTGCGCGGTGAAATAACCTGCTCAATCTCCGAGGAATACGATTGGTCGCGCTTCGGAACGACCAGTGCCATCCTGACCCTTAACGAGGTGATCAATCGAATCATGGAAATTCCCCTGCCCAAGCGCCCTCGGACTAATGTTGTGCTGGGCACGATTGAAGGGGGGCAGTCTTTTAATACAATTGCCAAGAAAGCGGTTCTCGGCTTTGAAATCCGCAGTGAATCGGCTGATATGGTGACTGAGATCGCTCAGCAGATGCACAACATCACCGCGGAGCTGGCATCCGCCACCGGGGCGGAAATCACGCTTGACATTTTCGCCCGGCGGCAACCGGGGGGGATTAATTTCAATCATCCGCTGGCCGAGCGGACGCGGGAGATTATGGAGGCTCTGGAAATTCCGTTGCGAGTCGCTCCGAGTACGTCTGAATTGTCGGCTTTTATTGATCAGCAACTGCCGGCGCTGACGACGGCCATTACCACGGCCGAAAACTTGAACGAGCCGAATGAGAAGGTTTATATTGAATCGATGTTCACCGGCATCGCCCAGCTGGTGGGGATATTGTTAGCCATCGACGGAGGTTATTGTGATGAAAATTAATGAATGGCTGAAAAACAATACATACCACCATTCGGCATTTGAAGATCTTACCGCTTTGGTAGACGCCAAGCAGAAAAGCGGTCAGAAAATCTCCCTATGCCTCCCCACCTTGAACGAAGAGGCGACCATCGGTAAAGAGGTAGTTATCTTTCGTTCAGAGCTGATGGAGCGCTATCCGCTGCTTGATGAGCTGGCGGTGATCGATTCGGGTTCGACTGATAATACCCGCGAGGTGGCGGAATCTTTCG
>JAWOEV010000039.1:0-2759 GCA_046482565.1 Lentisphaeria bacterium
GGGACGTCGGCTCTACGGGGGTAGCTGAAACATCGGGTCGATAGCGTCAAGCCGCCGCGTTAGACACCGTTTGAAAAGGTCTCGTGAATAAGGCTCGTTTATTTTAGCAACCCTGTGGAAAAAGTGGAGCGGGCGGATAATTATCCGCCCGCTCCTTTTGGTTTGCACCAAAGCCCACTGGGTGTTATCCGAGGATAGTCTGCAGGTCTTCTTCGGCGGTACTGATCGGCTTGAGGTCGAAATTATCCACCAGGGCCTGGAGGACATTCGAGCCAATGAAAGCCGGCAGAGTCGGCCCCAGGCGAATGTCTTTGATCCCCAAGTGCAGCAAGGTTAACAGAATCGCAACCGCTTTCTGTTCGTACCAGCTGACAATCAGGGACAGCGGCAGTTCGTTGACGCCGCATTCAAAGGCGTCGGCCAAAGCCAGGGCAATTTTGATTGCGGAATACGAATCATTACACTGGCCGCTGTCCAGGATTCTCGGGATACCGCCGATGTCACCGAATTCCAGCTTATTGAACCTGTATTTACCGCAGGCTGCCGTCAAAATGACGCAGTCCTCCGGCACTTGTTCGGCCAACTCGGTATAGTAGTTCCGACCGGACTTAGCACCATCACAGCCGCCGACAAAGAAAAAATGCCGTATGTCACCACTCTTCACTGCGTCAACCACAGTATCAGCCACATTCATAACGGTGTTATGCGCGAACCCGATGGGGATTTCATGCGGTTCGGCGTCTTCCTCGAACCCGGGGGCATTCAAGGCTGCTTCAATAACCGGAGTGAAATCCTGATCATCGATGTGCTGGACACCCGGCCACTGCACCAACCCGCTGGTAAACAGGCGATCCTTGTAGGAATCACGCGGCTTCTGGATGCAGTTGGTAGTCATCAAAATCGCGCCGGGGAATTTATCAAATTCCTTGGCCTGATCCTGCCAGGCACCGCCGTAATTACCGACTAGGTGATCATACTTTTTCAGCTCCGGGTAAGCCAGACAGGGCAGCATTTCACCGTGGGTGTAAACATTAATGCCTTTGCCTTCGGTCTGCTCGAGCAGAACCGCCAGATCTTTGAGATCATGCCCGGAGACGACGATACATTTGCCCTTGACTGGGGTCACGCGGGCTTGGGTCGGTTCCGGATGACCATAAGTCCCGGTATTAGCCGCGTCGAGCAACTCCATGACCTGCATATTGAGTTCGCCAACGTGCAGGGCCATTTTTGTAAGCTCATCAGTATCGGTGGGATTGTCGGCGATAAACCTCAACACTTCATGAAACCCGGCGTAGATGCTGTCATCGGTTTTACCGAGAATTTCGGCATGGTCAGCGTAAGATGCCGCCCCTTTCAAGCCATAAACGCACAGCTCCTGCAGGCCGGCGACATCCAGGCCGAGCGAATCCACCCGGTTTTCAACGGTGATATTGTCATCCTGCTGGATAATACCGGACAGGTCATCGGCTGCCTGCCAAACAGCGGCACCGTTCAATTTTTCCGGTTCTTTACCGGCGTCACGGCAAGCTTTTTCATAAAGGTTTCGGGCTTTTGTTTTAACCTTTTTTCCGCGTTCGATCATGTCGGCAACGGTCGCGGCGTCGAAGTTCACGTTGGTCACGGTCGTGAAAAGCGCTTTAACCACGAATTTATCGATGTCCTGATCCTTCTTACCCAGTTGCCGGGCCCGGTGAGCATACTGACTGATCCCTTTGCACTGCTCCACGAGGGCATCCTGCGTTGCAGCCGTATCCGGATCTTTACCGCATACTCCAAACGAAGTACAGGCGGTCTCTTTCGCGGTCTGTTCACATTGAAAACAAAACATACTACTCATTATAACTCTCCTTTTTTCTTCTTTTGCTAACACTATTGCGTTGCGGAATCGTACAACGGATTTCAAGTCCGTGATTTTATATGGTTAAGGCTCATGAGGTCACAACCCCTTACTTAATACTACACCTAATCACACCACTAAAGCAAGTTTATGCGCTGATCGTTGCCGGGCTTTTCCCGCAAGTCACCATGCACACCTATCTCCAGGATATTCAGCGGTATGTCCTTGCCGGACCGCGACAAAGCTTCCCGGACCTTGCGTTCCAGACCGCCGCAACAGGGGACCTCCATGATCGCCACGGTCAAGCTTTTGATATCATTGCGGCTGAGTATGGCCGCCAATTTGTCCACATAACCGGCGGTATCATCCAGCTTCGGACAGGCAATAACCAAGCGCTTGCCATCTAGCAATTTTGAATGAAAACCGCCGTATGCCGTCGGCACACAGTCTGCCGCCACGAGTAAATCAGCCTCCTGCCAGTACGGGGCCTCCACCGGCACCAGCTTCAACTGCACCGGCCACTGGCGCAAGGCAGAATCAGCTTCGGCCTCAGACTCGAGTTCTTCTGAAGGACTTGCGGCCTCGTCGTCCTCATCATCAAAACTGAAAGCCGCCAGCCCCGGGCAACCGCCGCCGGGCTTCGGCAGGCCCGATTCGTCGCCGGATTTCTCCGCAGTCTGCTGTTGCAAACGCTCCTGAACCGCTTGCTCATCGTAAGCATCTGCTTCGCGCATTTCGAAGCTGATAGCCCCTTGGGGACACTCGCCGAGGCAGTCGCCTAATCCATCGCAATACGAATCTTTCACCAGCGTTGCTTTACCGTCAACTATCTGCAAAGCACCTTCATGACAGGCCGGTACGCACAAGCCGCAGCCGTCACACTTTTCTTTATCTATTTTGATTATTTTGCGTTTCATTTTAA
>JAWOEV010000172.1:0-9753 GCA_046482565.1 Lentisphaeria bacterium
CTCACGATGGATGTTGATTATATGGAATCCATCTGGTGGGTGTTTAAACAATTATGGGAAAAAGGCCTTATCTACGAAGGCCACAAGATTCTGCCGTATTGTCCCCGTTGTGCGACACCGCTCTCAAATTTCGAGGCCAATCAGGCCTATGAAGATGTACAGGACCCATCGATTACGGTTAGGTTTAAAGTTGCGGATGAAAAGGATTGTTATTTTCTGGCCTGGACGACAACGCCGTGGACACTGCCTTCTAATATGGCCCTGGCAGCGGGTGAGGAGATTGAGTATGTCCGGGTGGCAGATCCAGACGAGGGCGTTCACTACATCCTGGCCCGCGACTGCCTGGAAACTTATTACAAAGGCAGCGAACCGGAGGTAATCGAAACCTACAGCGGCAGTGAGCTGGCCGGCAAAAGGTATGCGCCGCTTTTCCCTTATTTCGAGCCATTACAGGACGAAGGCGCTTTCAAGGTTATCACGGCCGCTTTTGTCTCGACCGAAAGCGGGACGGGATTAGTTCACATCGCACCCGGTTTCGGGGAGGATGATGCTCAGGCAGGAAAAATCCATGATTTGCCGGTAGTATGTCCGGTGGACGGTGAGTGCCGTTTTACTGAGGAGGTGCCTGATTATACCGGTCGGGAAGTCAAGGAAGCCGATCGCGATATAATCCGGCGTCTCAAGAATGAGGGGACGCTGGTGCATCAGGCCACATATCAGCATAGTTACCCACACTGCTGGCGTTGCGAAACACCGTTGATCTATCGGGCTGTATCCACATGGTTTGTTCGGGTGGAAGAAATCAAAGACAAAATGCTGGCGAACAACCGTGAGATTCACTGGGTTCCGGAGCACTTGCGGGATGGTCGTTTTGGCAAATGGCTTGAGAACGCGCACGACTGGGCGATTTCGCGGAACCGTTACTGGGGTTGCCCCCTGCCGTTGTGGCGTAACGAGGAAACCGGCGAGACGGTCTGCGTGGGTTCGGTGGAAGAGCTTCAAGAGCTGACCGGGCAAAAGGTCGAAGATATTCATAAACACTATGTGGATGACCTTGTTATTCCGTCCCCGGATGGCGGGTCGCCGCTAACGCGGGTGAGTGAAGTTCTTGATTGCTGGTTTGAAAGCGGGTCTATGCCTTATGCCGAACATCATTATCCGTTTGAGGACAAAGAGTTTGTGGAGGGTAATTTTCCCGCTGACTTTATTGCCGAGGGGCTGGATCAGACGCGCGGCTGGTTTTATACTCTGGTCGTGATTGGTACCGCGCTGTTTGACAAGCCGCCGTTTAAGAATGTTGTGGTCAACGGTCTCGTGCTGGCCGAGGACGGCAAGAAAATGTCAAAGCGTCTGAAGAATTATCCCGATCCCAAGCGCATTATGGACGAATACGGGGCGGATGCCTTGCGCCTGACTCTTTTGGATTCTCCGGTTGTTCGGGGCGAAAACCTGCGGTTTTCTGAAACCGGTGTCCGGGAAATGATGCGCTCAATTATTTTGCCGATGTGGAATTCATATTCATTCCTAGTTACTTATGCGCGGGTTGATGACTGGCGTCCGGGGGGGGAGGCTGCACCGCCGGAAAATCCTGAAAATGTCCTGGATAAGTGGATTCTGTCCCGCTGTGAGGGGACCGTGGCGGATGTCCGGAGCGCTATGGATAATTACGAACTTCAGCGGGCGGCTTCCCGCTTCGACAGTTTTATTGATGACCTGACCAATTGGTATATTCGTCGCAGTCGCCGGCGCTTCTGGAAAAGCAGTAACGATGCGGACAAGGATCAGGCGTATGCGACATTGCATTATGTCCTCGTTACTTTTACCAAGATTGCGGCACCATTTATTCCGTTTGTAACCGAAGAGATTTACCAGAACCTGCGCACTGATGACATGCCCGAATCAGTGCATCTCTGTGATTTTCCTGAGGCGAAAAACGACTACCAGGATACGGATCTCGATCGCCGGATGAGCAACACCATGGGTGCGGTATCGCTCGGGCGTTATCTGCGAAGTCAGACAGCGCTACGCACCAGGCAGCCTTTACGGAGCGCAATCCTAGTCTCTGCCAATGACCAAACCCGGCATGATCTGGCTGATATGCAGGCTGTTATTGCCGAAGAGCTGAATGTTAAAGAAATCGAGATTCGTGAAAATGAAGAGCAGCTGGTCCATCTCAGCGCTAAGCCGAACTTCCCCAAACTGGGACCGCGCCTCGGTAAACGGATGAAGGCCGCCTCAGCGGTTATTGCAGGTCTCAGCGGCGACGACATCCGAATGCTTCGAGAGGGTGGGGGCAAAGAGCTGGACCTCCAGGACGGTGAAGGCTCGCTGCAGATTACTGCGGACGATATAATTGTCCAGCGGGAAGAGAAGGAAGGTATGACGGTTGCCAATGAGCAAGATATTACAGTGGCTCTTGATACCCGCTTGGATGATAAACTGCTTGAAGAGGGTTGTGCCCGAGAGTTGATTAGCCGCATCCAGAACTTGCGTAAAGAAAAAGGTTTAGAGGTTTCGGACCGTATTTGCCTGGAAATCGAAGCGCCGCCTGAGGTTGCGCAAGCCGCCGTGAATTTCCATGATTATATCGCGCGTGAAACTTTAGCTAGAGAAATAACTTGCACATCCGAGTTAAAGGCCGGGGATAAAGTGGAGCTCGACGGAAGGGTATGTCGAATCGTCATCCGGTCTTGTATTTCTGCTGAAGATCATTAATATTTAAGGGTAATAAACAGAATCACTAAATTAGCCTGGATTATGCAGGCTGGGAGTGACTATGCCAGTAAAGTATATATGTGAAGAATGCGGTGCCAACATGGCGCTGGCATCTGAAGTTGAAACGGTTAACTGCCCGGCTTGTCGTAAGCCGATGAAAATTCAGCCTGCGGAAGCTGAGACGCCTGCGGCGGCGAGCAATTCCGAAAAAAATCCCCCCTCCCCCCAACCCGAGTCCCCTCCCACCTCCCCGTCGCAGACCTCTGCGCCTGCTTCTGCGTCGGGCGGTGATGCTGAGGAGGAGTCGTCGCGTCGAACCGCGCAATTAAAGGTTGCCAAACCCGTAACCCAGACCCGCAACTACAACACGACTGATACGACGCGGGCTATGGTTGATCAGGCCAAGCAGGAGGCTGGTAAGATTCTTGAAAAGGCAAAGGCTGAAGCTGAAGCTCATGCCAGCCAGATTCGTGAGGAGGCGGAACAGGAAAGGAAGCAAGCTTTTGAGGAAGCATCCGCGAAGGCCAAGTCAATTATCGAGGATGCTGAGGAGGAGGCCCGCAAAAAAGCGGAGGTTGCAAAGCAGACTGCCTTGGAAGAGGTTGAAGGCAAGAAGCGGGAGATCATCGAAGAGGCAGAAAAAGAGGCGGAGAAGATAAAAGAGGAAGTAGCCCAAGTTACTGATAAACAAAAGAAAGAGGCGCAGGCGGAACTGCAGCAGGCTGAAGAAAGCCGCAGAAAAGCTGAGCGGATGACTGAAGAGGCCGAACAAAAGGCGGCCGCGAAGCAAGCACAACAGGGCCCCGACGGGGAGAACGAAACGAAGGCTTCCAGAGAAGCTGCAATCGCTGCCAAGGAGCGGGAGAAAGCTGAAAAACAGAGAATGGCTGAACAAAAGAAAGAAATGGATATTTACCTGAAGCGCGAATCCAGGTTTATCATGCTGGGAATGAGTTTTTCGCTAATTATTCTGCTGTTCTGTGTTTTCCTTTTGACGGCTGGCTTGCAGTCCACTATGCAGATGATGACTTATACCGTTATTGTTCTTGACCTTGCGCTGTTCGGTGGCCTGAGCTGGGTTGTTTTTGGTCACTACAGCAAAGGCAAAGCCGCTCTGAAACGCCAGAAAGAGCGCCAGGACAAACAACGCTCCGCCAAGAAGCAAGCCAAAGAGAAATCGGCGGGACAGTCCGAGTCCTCTAAGATTGGCAATGGCAAGCCGCAAAAAGGCAACGCGGCCAAGGGGGCTAAGCAAGCACAAGCCCAGGGTTCGAATAGCAAAACGAGCGGCAAACCAGCGGGCGGGTCCCAAAAGAATTCCTCCGGCAAGGCCAAGCTCACTTCAAAGAAGGGGGCAGGCACTGTCAAACGCAAAGCTGGCAGTAAATCAGGCAGTGCTTCTGGGAAGGTAAAGCTGGCCCGTAAAAGTGCCGCCAAAAATGGCAAAAGCAGTAAGGCTAAATCGCAACCCAAATCAAAACGGTAAAAATGAGTTTGTATCCTGTAGACTCAGACTCGCGATTCTTTGCCGAAAATATCCGTACGGTGGCGGTGATAGGATTGGGGCTTCTCGGGGGCTCACTTGCCCTGCGGCTGAAAAATTGTGTTCCGCACTGTCGAGTGCTTGGCCTGGCCCGTCGCCGGGAAAGCATAGACCAAGCCGTCAGCCAAAATATTATTGACTATGG
Source organism: Lentisphaeria bacterium (assembly GCA_046482565.1). Classification (GTDB taxonomy): domain Bacteria; phylum Verrucomicrobiota; class Lentisphaeria; order Oligosphaerales; family MVZH01; genus JAWOEV01. The sequence continues at coordinate 4,404 of JAWOEV010000172.1, forward strand.
ATCGCTCGAGGCTGACGAAATCCTGCAACAGGCTGACATCTCGATTATCTGCACACCGGTCTCCAATATAATTAGCCTAGCCACAAAATACGCAGATTCTTGGCGGCGTGGTGCGATAGTCACGGATGTCGGAAGTGTCAAGGCCGAAATTGTCAAAAGCTTGACACCACTGTTGAGTAAGCGCGGTGTCAATTTTGTCGGCAGTCACCCGATGGCCGGTTCGGAGAAATCCGGATTGGCTTTTGCCGAAGCTGATTTCTATGAAGGATCTAAGGTATTGGTGACCCCGGTTGAAGGTACCGACGCCCTCTCGCTTGCCTTGGTCGAAACGATGTGGAAATTGACTGGCGCCTGCCCGATTGAGATGCCGGTAGATGTGCACGATGAGTCGCTGGGTCGTACAAGTCACCTCACACATCTTTTGGCGGCCGCGGCCGTGGAAGTCTGCCTCAAGGCAGAAAATGCCGAGCATACCACCGGGGGGGGCTTTCGAGATTTTACCCGAATCGCCGCCAGTTCACCGGAGATGTGGAAGCAGATTTTTGAAATGAACCGGGAAGTGCTAATCGGCGCGTTACAGGAATACCAGGACGAGTTGAAGACACTGTCCGAGTGGTTGCAAAGCAACCGCTGGGATGAGATAGAGGCATACTTTGACGGGGCCGGAAAGAAGCGGGCCGAGTGGCTTGAGAAATGGAACCGGCAGCGTCAGCAACAAGAACTTCAGGAACGTGCATAAGTGAAATCCAGACCGGTACTTGACAATATCTCTAAGCCCGCGGATCTGCAGGCGCTTACCCATCAGGAATTGGCGACTTTAGCGCAGGAGATTCGCGAGGAACTCCAAGATGTGGTCTTTGCCAACGGCGGGCATTTGGCGTCTAATCTGGGGGTTGTTGAACTGACAATTGCCTTGCTCAGAGTCTTTGACCTTCCTACTGACAAAATTGTCTGGGACACCGGTCACCAGGGTTATGTCTACAAGTTGCTCACTGGCCGCCGTGAGCTTTTTCAGTCGCTACGCCAGGATGATGGTTGTTGCGGCTTTCTGCACCGTGAGGAAAATCCCTATGACTTTTTCGGTGCCGGTCACGCCGGGACTGCTATTTCGGCCGCTGCCGGTATGGCGGCCGAGCGTGATCAGCGCAACGGTTCCGAACGGGTGATGGCGGTGATCGGTGACGGGGCGCTGGCCAGCGGTATTGCTTTGGAAGGACTGAATAACATCATTGAAGCCACGCAAGATTTCATCCTGGTTCTGAACGACAACAAAATGTCCATTGCCCCGAACGTGGGAGCGCTCTCCCGTAATCTTAACCGGATAATATCTACGCACAGTTACAATCGCTTTAAAGGTATGGCCCATCGTGCTATTGAGCGCATCCCAGCTTTCGGCAAGCCGCTGTTAAGCAGTATTCATCAAGTTGAAGAGGCCGCCAAGAACATGCTTGTCCCCGGGGCTTTGTTTGAAGAGCTGGGTTTGCGCTATATTGGACCGTTGGACGGCCATGATATACCGACCTTGCTGGAAACTTTGGGTAATCTCAAAGATTTAAGGCAACCTTTGCTTTTGCATGTGCTCACGGAAAAAGGGCACGGTAATCCGGATGCCGTTCAGTCACCTGAGGCATACCACGGGGTCAGCAAGCCAGCCTGTGCCCCGGCGAAGGCAGCGGAAGAGACCGGAGAACCGACAACCGCCGCCGCCCTAACTTTTTCGGAGGCCGCTGGCCGTTATCTTGAAGAGCTGATGCAAGCAGACAAGCGTACCGTCGCTATTACAGCCGGTATGTGCAAGGGGACCGGCTTGGGGAACATCCGGTCGGGGTTTTCGAAGCGCTTCTTTGATGTTGGTATAGCCGAAGAGCATGCCGTAGTTTTTGCCGCCGGCCTGGCCGCATCCGGCATGCGCCCGGTGGTAGCCGTTTACGCAACTTTCATGCAACGGGCCATGGATTATGTTTTCCATGATGTTTGCCTTCAAAACCTGCCCGTCGTCTTTATGTGTGACCGGGCCGGAATCGTTGCCGACGGTCCCACCCATCACGGAATACATGACTTGAGCTTCTGGCGCTCCGTACCCAATCTGGCCGTCTTGCAACCGTGTGATCAGGCGGAGCTGAAGTTGATGCTTGATGCGGCAGTTGCGCAAGGAATGCCCGCCGTCATTCGCTACGCGAAATCGGAGGCGGGCAATTTGACTGTCCAGACCGATGGCCTGGAATGGGGCAGGGGAGTAGTTGTTCGGGAAGGCCGAGACTTGGCCATCTGGTGCCTGGGACGGGAGCTTGAACGCGGTCAGGAAGTAGCAGAGTTGCTGGCTGAAAAAGGGATTCAGGCCTGTTTGGTCAACCCGCGCTTCGTTGAACCTTTTGACCGCGAACTTTTATGCCGGCTGGCCGCTGACATGCCCTTGGTTACGATTGAAGACCATGTCGGTTATGGCGGGCTTGCTTCGGTTGTGCGCGATACCATGGTAGAAGAACAATTATCGGCACCGTTAATGTCACTTGCCTGGCCGAATGAACCGATCCCCTGGGGAACGGTCGAGGGGATTCGAGCTAAATATGGTATGACGTCCGCGACTATGGCCGATAGAATCATGGAATGGCATCAGAATCTGCCTCAATAAAAGAGCAACCGGGCTTATGTTTGTTGACGAGAAAAACTTGGTGGCCAGCTTTATGCGGCGGCTGTATCGCCAGGGGTTGACTACAACCTCGGGCGGGAATGTTTCCTGGCGTGTTTCCGGCGATTATGTGCTTTTGACCCCTTCGAAACTGGACAAGGGGGAATTAAAAGGGGAGGAAATTGGTGTCCTGACAATTGACGGGAAGAACCTTACCCCGGATCTGCCGCCCAGCATAGAGGCCGATATGCACTTGGCAATTTATAAGGCTCGACCGGATGTACGGTCTGTTGTTCATGCGCACCCGTTGACCGCAACCGCCCTAGCTGCTACGGGCGTCGAGATTAACTGTCGGTATATAGCGGAATCCTACGCTATAGTCGGGACCCCCGTGCGCGCTCCGTACGCCATGATGGGCACCCCCGCCTTGGCTGAGAATGTCAGTAAGGCCGCGCGTGACGGCAACTGTGTCATACTGGACAACCACGGCGTCCTAGCCGTCGGCTCAACTTTGCTCGAAGCCTTCGACCGGCTTGAGGTTCTGGAACGGGCGGCACACACAATGCTGCTTCTGCGCGCGGAAGAAAGTAAGCGCGAACTGACCCCTGAGCAACTGGCGGCTTTGGACACATTGATGAAGCGAAAATAAAAAAAGGCAACCGCCTGATGGAACCGTCAAAAATGCAAAAAATACTCAAGCAATTACTCGTCGAAATAGGCGAAGACCCGGAGCGTGAAGGGCTGATCGATACGCCGGAGCGCATGGAAAAGAGTCTCCAGTTTCTGACCGCAGGATACTCGATGGATCCGAAAGAAATTATCAATGATGCGATTTTTAATGAGGAATCGAATCATATGATTATAGTGCGTGACATCGAAGTGTACAGCATGTGCGAGCATCATATGCTGCCTTTTTTCGGTCGGTGTCACATTGGTTATATCCCGCGGGGACAGGTCTTCGGGGTCAGTAAACTGGCGCGTCTAGTGGATTGTTTCAGCCGGCGCCTGCAGTTGCAGGAGCGCCTTACACAGCAAGTTGCCCGGATAATTCGTGATTCGATCTCGGCCGAAGGCGTGGGCGTGGTGGTGGAGGCGCAACACCTGTGTATGATGATGCGCGGGGTTGAAAAGCAGGGGTCAAAGATGATTACTTCCGCAATGCTCGGCAGTTTTCACGATAGCACCGCGACGCGTAACGAGTTTCTGCAACTGATTAATCACGGCCATTAGCGTGAATTAGCCCGAACTACATTTCGTCAAATGCGCCGATTTCTTCAGCATCTTTCGGTTGATTTTTGTGCGACGTGCGTTTGGCACCGACTTTTTTCTCGCTGGCTTCGACGCTTTTGACGGTGACATGCACCTGAAACGGCTGGTCAATTCCGAGCTGGTTCTGCGCTTCTTCCACGATCCTTCCCTGCATAGCGTTGCGGAGGGGAACAAGTTCAACATCAGGCAATACTGCGACATCCATGATTAAAGTGAGGGTGTTGCGACGTTGCCGTAGTTTGATTCCTTCAAGCGACGTTTCGTCAAACTCTCCGAGTATCCTTTTTACGAATTCACGAATGGCGCTGAGGGTAATAAACATATCGCCGCTGTCACCAGCGATAGTAATGCCTTTGCAGCGTTTTCTGCGACTGAAGCGCATACGGATAATAACGCAGAGCAGGATAGCTGCCAGCAACAGGGCGATGCCAGCCAGAAAGCCGCTTTGGAAGGCGGGTTCAACGCCGAACCACGCAGTCAGATTGCACCATTCCGTGGCTTGGTCATAGAGGTTATTGAGTATTTTCATCGGCGGCTTGCTCCTTTTCCTCCGTTACGTCTTCCAAATCTTGGACAATGACGTCTACCGAGGTTACATATTTCCCGGTTAATTCCTCCACGCGCGAGCGGATGACATCCTGTACCAAGCTGGCGATCTCGGGAACCTTAACGCCGAATTGCAGGATAAGGGTAACGACAATATTGACAGCTTCTCCTTCGATTTGCACTGCGACACTGCCTTCCTGATTACGGCGTCCGATCATTTCGGCCAAGCCGCCGACAATTGTTGAGCTGGCGAAGCGAATCACCCCGTCAACTTCTAGGGTGTATTTCCGAACCACCGCGGCAATCACATTTTCGGATATTTTTATGCTGCCGTCGTCATTCTCTTCACTGGGGATGAGATCAGCTTCCGGCACAACCGGCGGCCGAGCCGGTTTTTGCTCGTTGGTTTTTGCATTTTTACTCTGCGAATTCGTTTTCTTAGTATCAGCAACCATAGTTTGTTCCTCTTGTTAGACGCCATGCGAAAAGGTATCGCACCCATGCCCGTGCTTATTTCGGATGAGATTTTGACTTTCCGGCGGGTATCGCTAGCCGTAAGCTAACGGTTCCCGCCGGAAAGTCGACATATCGCCGAAAGAAGCACGGGCCCTTCGGGTTGAAGCGGCGGCAACCCTTCTCGGGTTTTCGAGTTGTAAAGCATCCTGCTGGCCAGCAGGACAACACGAAAACCCCGAGAAGAGCCACCGGCGCTCCCAACATGGGCGCGAGACCTTTTCGCATGGCGTCGGGCTAGTGCCGGGGGGGATGATCCGGCGGTCTGGGCTTTTCATGGCGGCCGCGGAATTCGGGCATGGTGGCGTGGTTGTCGGCGTTTATACCGTGGTGTCTCAAAACCTGCCAAAAAGTCGCAAAAAGTATTTTTAAATCCAACGGGAAACTTTGGTG
>JAWOEV010000167.1:0-6938 GCA_046482565.1 Lentisphaeria bacterium
GCCGGCAGACGGCTTCGACGGGCTGAAATTTTAATTCGAGTGTCGAATTTGCGGCGGCTGTTTCAGAGGCCAGAGTTTTATACGCAAACTTTAAAGTCTCCGGTACCACCTGCCGCATTTCGCCGACCAATACGCAAACTTTCGTCAGGCCAGAGCCGGGACAATGAATTTTTACCAATTCTTCTTCAACGGCCTTTATCAAACCTTCTGCCAGCGAAAATTCGTGCATCTTCAGCTCATTTTTTATACACACTCGACCTCGTCTAGAAAGGTCTAGTGGCAATTTCTTCGTGTATTTTTGCTATGTAGCTCTCAAAGCTTGTTGCTAAAGTTTCCGATAATTCCTCGCCCGGGGCGACGATTTCGGGCTCAATGCCGTAAATAACTGTTTCATCCGGGATTTCGCCCAGCTGGCTGGAAAGATTCAGGATACTGAGCAGGTCGCCTTCATGGAGTGAAAAACCCGGCATCCGCTTGATCGAGCGCACATTGTCGGGGGTGAAACGCTTAATTGATCCGGGGGGGAGGTCCATCAGCGCGCAATCGACAATTATCGCTTTTCGGCGGTTGGCTATGGCGTGCAGAACCCGCATCCCCGCCGTGCCGTAATCGGCGAATTCAACGTCAGCAAACTGCCGATCGTTTTGTTCGTCAAGCGTCTGTACGAGTTTGACCCCGACTGCTTCATCCCGCATCAAAGTATTGCCCAAACCCAGGACAATGACCGGTTTGTGCTGGTTGTCAGTCTTAGACAAATTCAACGTTCAGCATATGCGTTGAACAGGAAATACAGGGATCGTAGGAGCGCACCAGCATTTCCAGAGCCAGTCTGATTTCGTCCTCAGATTTACCCATCATTTGCGGTACTAAAGCCTCAAAATCTTTCTGAATATTTCCGTGGTTCTGGTTGGTGGGAATGCTGATGTTGCCGCCCAGGCATTTGCCGTTGTCATCGAACTGATAGCGATGGAAAAGAATGCCGCGCGGTGCTTCAACGCACCCGGCGCCGTTGCCCGCTTTCGGTTTCGGCTTGGCCATTTCATTTTCAAGCCCGGATTCCAGCAATTCGTCAATCAACTGCAGGGAGTGTTCCAGCACCTGAACAATCTCAACCACCTGAGCAACATTGTTGAAGTAGGGGTTGCAGCAGCCTTTCTCAAGGCCGAACATCTCGGCTGTCTTTTTGGCTTCCGGCAGCAGCTGGTCCGCGTTCAGGTTGAAGCGGGCTAGAGAACCTACTGCGTAAGAATCGCGGTGCCACTTGGCCCATTTGGCGGTGGATTGGTCGGTTACATATTCGTTGATTACGCTTTCGAAGTTCTGCACGGCTTCCGTCCCGGAAACATCCGTGCTGGCGATATCGCCGTGGTAAAAGGTGTAGTAATCCGGATGAGTTAGCGCGATATACTCTGTGTCGCGATTGAAATCCGGCAGTTTATCCGCCAGGCTGAGAACTACTTCGGCGATTGTTTTTACATCCGGCAGCCGTTCCTGGATATCTTTTTTGAGCTGCATCAGCTCGCGCTCAGAAGGGATCATGCCCATGCCACCCACTCGTAAAGAGACCGGATGGGTGCGGCGGCCGCCAATCAGTTCCATCCACTCATTGCCGAGACGGTGTACGCGAATAATTGTTTTGACAATATCCGGGTGCGATTCAATCAGCGGCACAACCGATTTGACCCCTAGAAGGTCCGGGGCGACCAGGTAGCCGACGTGCAGGCTGTGGCTTTCAATCTGTTCACCGTAGTGGCAGAGTACGCGTAGTTTGTCAGTCTGTTCCGAAACCTTAATGTCCATGGCATCTTCGACGGCTTTCAGTGAAGCCAGCGAATGAGTTACTGAACAAATGCCGCAAATACGACTGACTATGGTCTGAATATCCTGAAAGTCGCGGCCGCGAACCATGGCCTCAAAGAACCGGGGGGCTTCGGGGACCTGCCACTCAACCTGTTCAATGGCACCGTCGTTCGCCCGCACACGAATATTGCCGTGACCTTCGACGCGGGTGACATGGTGGACGTCAATATCTATTTTATTCGGCATCAGTAGCCTCCTGTTTACTATTGAAAAGATGCATCTTGCTGATTAAGTCATCAACTGTATAACCGTACTCATCCATAACGTCCTTGGCGGCGTCGACATTGGGATTGTCAACAAAGCCACGGCAACCGAAACACCAGAAGCCGCCGGACGGGCAGGGGGCGTCACAACCGGCGCGGGTAATCGGCCCGAGGCAGATTTCGCCGTATTCGAAACGGCAGACGTTGCCGCGCATTTTGCATTCGACGCAGACGGGATAGTTCGGAATAACCGGCTCTACGCCTTTGGCTAGGCAACGGACAATGTAGCCGAACTCTTTGACGTTGATCGGACATCCCTGAATTTCATAGTCGACGGGTACAACCTCTTTCGCGCCCTTGGTTAAAGTCGTATTGAGGTGTGGCTTCTTGCCGTCTTCACCGTAAACAAACTCGCGGACTTCGTCCAAATCAAAGTTGTTTTTCAGTTTATTGACGCCGCCGATGGTGGCGCAGGCCCCCAAAGCTACCAAAACCTTGGCTTTCGAACGAATCTCGCGCAGGCGCTCCTCGTCCTCTGGACGGGTGATTGAGCCTTCGATGATGGCGATATCGATATCCTCGTCGGTTTTGTCGGACATGGCTTCCCGCCATTCGACCGGTTGGATGACGGAAATAAGGTCGATAATTTCTTCTTCCATGTTGACGAATTGCAACTGGCAACCCTCACAACAGGCGAAGTCGTATATTGCTACTTTAGGTTTGTTTGCCATGGTTATATAGCCTCCTGGACGTCTGAAATATCAGAATACTTGAATACCGCCCCTTCGAGGCAGGTATAATATCCGTTAATCTGGCAGTGGCCGCACTTGCCGACCCCGCACTTCATGCGGCGTTCCAGCGATACGTAAGTGTGCTCTTCCGGAATGTTGCAACCAGCCAGTTCAATGAGAACAAACTTGTACATGACCGGCGGGCCGCAGACAATTACGCGGGTATTGTCCGGGTTCATGTCCAGCTTCGGGATCAGGGTGGTAATCACCCCGACGTTGCCGCGCCAGTCCTGATCAGCCCGGTCCACGGTTTCATGGAACTCGATGCCGGGGTCATTCTCCCATTGCGCGAGTTCTTCGGTGAAGAGTCGGTCGGTCGGGCTTTTGGTTCCGTAAAGAATGGATACTTTCCCGTAATCGTCACGGTTCTGCAAGACATAATGGATAGCTGAGCGGACAGGTACCAGCCCGATACCGCCGCAGATGAAGACAACGTCTTTGCCTTTCAACTCGTCGGCGACGGGGAAGGTAGTACCGAAAGGGCCGCGTATGCCGATGCGGGTGGCATCGGGCAGTGTGTGCATGACATCAGTTAAGCGGCCGACTTTCCGAACGACAAGTTCGAACCTGCCGTCATCCGCCGGAGCTGAACATACTGATATCGGAGCTTCACCAATGCCGGGCAGTGAAACTTCCACGAACTGTCCCGGCCCATGCCCCAGGGGGTTGCCGGATTCCATTTCGATTTCGAAATATTTTTCCAGGCTGGTCATCTGCGATGATCGTACGATGCGCGCATTCTGTGGAATGTAAACATCCTGGTTGTCGTTAACGGTGCTAGTCATTTATTGATCCTCCAACAGTGTATTGTAAACTTCAACCGGGTTGGAAATATTGGTAGTGCAAGCGGTTATGCAACGCCCACAGCCGACGCAGGCAATCTGCCCGAAGCGATCCCACAGATATTTGCCCTTGCGGTAGTAGCGGTGCCGGTAGCGTTCAGCCCGAAGTTTCCGGAAATTGTGATCGCCGGCGACAAGAGCAAAATCCTGCAACATACAGCCGTCCCACTTGCGCTGTCTAGTGCCGCTCTGCAGATCCCAGTCGGAATCATCCTGCATATCGAAACAGTAACAGGTCGGGCATACCAGAACGCAGGAACCGCAGGAGTAACATTTATCAGCCTTCTTTTCCCATATAGGGTGCTCATAGGATTTTTCCAAAAGAGCGGGGAGTTCTTCCGGTTTGCATTTGAGGTTATGTTTTTTGAGAAAATGCTGAGCGTCATCCCAAATCTGTTTGCGGCACGCCAGACTGGTTTCGTCCGGCTCTTCTCCAGCCGTTAAATCCGCCATCAGGGCTTCGCCTTTTGCAGTGCGGGAATCAACAATGTAATGATCACCGACGAGGGTCAGAAGTATGTCGAATCCCTCTTGCACCGTTGCCGTCCCCATAGAGGCGGCAAAAACGTTCTCTGAAGGATTCTGGACGTCAACTGCGACAATCGTTGCATTTTCGCGTCTTTCCATATAATGGGTGTCGACGTTGTCGCGCTGGTGAACTTCATCCATTTGCGCGAGGGCAACAACATCATAGGGATGCATACCGAATAAAATAAACGGTTGCGTTTCATGCTCACCGTGGTAATTGCCTTCCTTATCAAAGGTCAGGAGGGTCTCACACGGGGGTTGAAAAAATTTCTTAGGCGAGGTGAGGGCAAGGTCATAATCAAGGCGCAGATCATCGGCCTGATACAGTGGTTCAAAACCGAAACGGGCACCGTTACATATTTCCTGAATCCCATAGACCTGTTGCTTATCGATCAGTTTGTCAACCCACCGGGTGAGGGATTCCGGTGTAATTTTTTTGATGCTCATTAGCAACTCCTTTTTGTTTGCTGTCAGCGTATGGTCTGCTTAAAACCAAAACTATAAATCACTCAAGAGGGTGGGGTTATAAACGACGGTAAAGCTGGAGAGTTTCCCGCAGAATATCACGCCGGCCGATAACGCCTGCTATCTTATCGCCTTCAACTATTGGTACCACTCGAATCCGTTTGGTGACGCAGCAGTTGACCAGAGTAGCCAGGTCGGTGTCAGGTGGGTATGTGGTAACCGTCCGCGTCATCGCTTCACTTACCGTTGTGTCATCAGCGTCGCCGCTGAAGGTGAAATTCATGATGTCATGTTCAGACATGATGCCGATCAGTTTGTCATCAGCATCCAGCACCGGGAGGGTACTTATATCGTGCTCAAGCATTTTACTTATGGCGTCAGTAACGACCGTGTCGGCCTTTACTGTAACCACGTTGGTGTTCATGATGTCTTTTGCAGTCCGGTTTTTCATAAGCGTCTTCTCCGCAAAATTAAAGTTGCCATTGTTTATTCAGAGGTTAACTTGCGCAACTGTGCATTCAAAGTAGTGACGTGCTTCATTTCTTCGCGAATGATTTTTTCAACTTCTTCTTCCCCGAAATCTTTCGGCACCATATGTTTTATACCAGTGTAAAAGTTGATGGTGTCTTTCTCTTTGCCGATGGCAAATTGGAGTATTGCGTCAAATTGCGGCTCCGTCCCGAGTTGCTCTAAAGGCGACTTAGAAGTATCGAAAATAGATTGGTCGGCAAGCGCTTCCAGATACTGTCCGGCTTCACCATAGGGGTCAAAACTTATTTCATCACGTGATTTCTGCGAAATTTGTTCGTGCAGCTTGGAAAAAGCATTCTCGTGTTTTTCTTCCCAAGAGGCTAAGTCCAGGAACAGCTGCCGTGCCCCCGGATATGTTACTTTTTCTGCAGCCGTGTGATAATAAGTGGCGGCATTCTGCTCAAGCCGCTCTGCCATTTTGAATATTTCATCCGCATTAAACCGAATAGGCATGACACTGTTTCCCTGTTGAGCTGTTAAAAGTTTAACCGATCTGAGCCTTGTTTTACTATAGCGCGGTTATTTTTTTGTCAAGCGGAAGTCAGTTTATTTTTGTGTAAAGTGAAAGGTGTTTGTCAGGATAATCACGAAACAGTATCGCGAACTTGCATTACCTCGATAAGCGATTTAAAATGACTGCGAAGGTTAGCCCGGTTTTTGCACGAAGCAACAGCATTGCAGTCAGATTTATCCGCCGAAGCTGCCCGAGCGTAGGCGGATGTGATAGTGTTGCTTCGCCCTTCGGGTGAAAAATGAGATTATGCACCGGGTTACAAAGTGTAACTTTATAACAAGCAATATTTTTTTCTGCCAGCGGAATGAGTGATGAAAAAGATTGATCGCAAAGGCAATGCCGTTTACGTATATGACCGTGGCTCGAGTGAGCTCATGGCGGAACCGGTTATGGGCGAAAGATGGTTGCGCCTGGCATACAAGCATCCCTTGCGCCCGGTCACCCGCCTCACAGTCTTTAAGTATTCTATATTAACGCGCTGGCTGGGGTTCTATGCCGAGTCCCGTCTGTCTCGAGCGCGAATCCCGGAGACTATACGGTCACTCCGGATTGACACCTCGGAGTTTATCCGCAAGCCTGAAGATTTTTTGTCATTTAACGATTTCTTCACACGCCGGCTCAAACCCGAATGCCGGCCTTATGATGCCGATCCCGATATCCTTTGTTCGCCAGCTGACTGCCGGCTTTCTTGTTGTCCTGAGATGCGCCCGGGGGAGGTTGTCCAAATCAAGGGCATCCGGTTCGATGTCGCCCGACTGTTGGGCCGGAGAGGGTCTGCTTGGGCTGAGCGGTTTGTCGGCGGTGTCGCGGTTATTTGTCGCTTATCTCCAGCTGACTGCCATCGTTACTTTTTCCCGTTTGCCTGCCAGATAAAAGAAGGGTGGGATATCAGCGGGCAGCTGGATTCGGTAAGCCCCTTTGCGTTACGGCTTGGCCTGCCGGTATTTGATGAAAACCGTCGCCGGGTAACAATGCTCGAATCCGACGCGGCTGGAGCCACGGCATTCATTGAAATCGGCGCTTTCGGTGTCGGGAAAATTATCCATACTCACTCGGGTGATGAAGCCCGGAAAATGGAGGAAAAAGGTTTTTTCGCATTCGGCGGTTCGACCATTGTTCTGCTGTTTGAACCGGGGCGGGTTATAATGGATGAAAACTTGCTGAACCACAGTTGCCGAGGCTATGAAACCCGAGTTCCGGCCGG
>JAWOEV010000001.1:0-7816 GCA_046482565.1 Lentisphaeria bacterium
ATCAAAGGCGGGCGTTTTGGTCCTAGCTGGTCAAGCACATTTATAAAGCCCCAAAATGCGGAAGATCCTTTGCCGCCTAATCCTTCGCGTCTTCCTGCAAGCGACAAATCGGTGCATGGGAAGGACGCGGTTGCAAGGGTGCATTCGGGTATCATGTCGGGTTTTAATTCATGAATGTCGCCCCGCTTGAAATCAGTAGCGCTTGATTGGAAATGGTCGGTATACATTTGCTCCTTGTCCGGACATATGTCGTTGGCGAACAACACCTTCCAGTCTGCCTGCTCCAAGCCCATTCGCATTAAGCCAATTCCCGCAAAAAATTCCGCAACAGTTTTGTTCGGACTAGCCACATTGCCTGTTTGGTTATGGTATTTCATACACGTCCTCGGTCTGTTTTCACTTTGAAATGTTGCTTGCGCGGTATTGAGCAAAATTTCGTTTCAGTTACCATATCATCTTCTGGTATTTAAATCAAAACCGGCCTGTCTTATTGCCGTCTTCGGCGTCCTGCCACTTGTGTGGTAGAATGGGGGAGGCGGGTTGCTGCTCGAGGATTTGTGGATCCAACGGCTTGCCCAGGTCTTTGTAGATGGACGGTGCCTCCGGGGGGCGGGAGCGCCAGCGGTTGTGAAGCCAGTTGTATTGTTCCGGGTGTTCACGGACGGTTTCTTCGAGGCATTTCATGTACCACTGGGCGAGGCGCAGGCTTTCCGTGACTGAGTCGGCATCCCGGTTGACTTCCGTGGTGTATAACCCCTTTACTTTGAAGCGGAACGTGTTCCCCTCCCGGATAGCAAAGAAGGTGCAGGCCAGAGTGTTGAACCGTTGATATAACGGGAAATAGCTGGCCTCGGTCGAAGCCGGAATGCCGAAAAAGTCCACGAAAGCCGCGGAGCGCCCGGCATTCTGGTCGGCGATGACCCCTAGCCACTCATTGTTTTTAAGACCTTTGAGATATCCTCTGAAAGCGCCTTTCTTGGCGCAGGCTTTTACTCCCTGGCTGGTGCGTAATCGCCGAATTTCGCGGTCAACCGGCTCGAACTCAAGCGGCCGGTAAACCACTGTCAACGGCTTACCGGCCCAACCGGCAATCCCGGAGCTGAATTCCCAACTGCCCATGTGGCCGGTGTGAAAGGCGACCGGGCCGGGATGTGATTTGATGCGGTCAAGCAGCTCGCGCTGAGACTGCGACATTGAGACCTGCGCCAGCCAGTCATTGCCTTTGTAACGGGGTAAAAGGAAAACATCAAATATGGTCATAAGAAAATGCTGAAAGCTACGGCGGGCAATTCGGCGACGCTCTTTTATATTGTATTTATCGCCGAAAGCAATTTCCAAGTTGCGGAGGGCCGTATTACGCCGCTTTGCACTGGCGAGCCAAAGCAGCCGGCCTATGCCTCTTGCGACCGCATAGACCAAAGCGGGGGGGGATGCCTGCATGCCCCCGGAAAAGCTTCTGAAAAGCAGCCCCGCCAAGGGCACAATCAGCAACCGGAAGGGGGCGGTCTTTTTAAGATGTGAAGTTTTGAATTTGCGGGATTTTCTACTCATGTGAATTGGGCTATCGCCTTGGTAAAGGGCGGCTTCAATATGTCGCGTTCAGTTATTATTCCGGTGATCAAGTCAGCCGGGGTTACATCAAAGGCCGGGCTGTAAACTTTGCAGTTGTCCGGGGCGGTCCGGCGGCCGAAACCATGGGTGATTTCGGTGGCGGCGCGTTGTTCAATAGGGATCTTTTTACCGCAGTCAAGCTCGTGGTCCAGAGTAGAAGAGGGGGCGGCGACATAAAAAGGGATGTTATGATGGTGGGCCAGGACTGCCACCCCGTACGTGCCGATTTTATTAGCTGCGTCACCGTTAGCGGCAATCCGGTCGGCCCCCACAATTACCAAGGCGATTTTGCCTTCGCGCATGACTTCCGCGGCCATGTTATCGCAGATCAGGGTTACGTCAACCTCCGCCTGCATGAGCTCCCAGGTTGTGAGTCGAGCGCCTTGCAGCAGCGGGCGGGTTTCATCGGCAAAGACGCGGGGTTGCAAGCCTTGTTCATGGGCTGTATAAATGGGTGATAAAGCGGTCCCGTAATCACTGGTGGCCAGGGCACCGGCGTTGCAGTGGGTAAGGACGCCACAGCCTTTACGGTCCTGAAAAAGACTGACACCGTGCTGACCTATGGCTTTGCACAATGCCATATCTTCGTGCAGAATGGCGAGGGCTTCGGACAGAAGCGTCTGCTTCATCTGATAGACATCGAGATCTTCCTTCAGCAGATTGGCAAGGCGGGTTTTACAGCGGTCTAGGGCCCAGAAAAGATTGACGGCGGTCGGGCGGGATGTAGCAAGATAATCGGCGGTCTGGTAAGCTTTGTCGACGAATGCCTGCGGCGTTTTAGCGTCATGGTGCTGGCCGACCGCCGCCAGCCCCAGGGCCGCGGCACACCCGATTGCCGGGGCGCCGCGAACCACCAGCCGTTTGACGGCATCGTGGATTTCTTCGGCGTCATCAATTTCCAGGTAAACCAATTCCCCCGGCAACTGGGTTTGGTCAATCAATCTCAGCTTGCCGGGTAGCGTATCCGGTTCGCCCTCGGCACTCCATCTTACGGCATCAAGCATAACTGGCGGCTTCCATGCAAAATTACTACAGTTGCGACTTCATAAAAAAGGTTATAAATACTACTGTCGAAGGTGTACTTGCCTCGACCGCCAATGTAGGCTGACATCTCTCTGTAATCAAGGTCTGCTGATATTATCCACGTTGTAATTTTATCGATGCGAGTTAAAATTTGTGGTCTTTCACGGGGTTTCTGCCGAAATCAGTGTAAAACAACGAATGAATAACCCGGTTTACGATTACGGGCGAAGATTACGGACCACGAGTGGCTCATCATCCATCGTTGGGATAATCGAAATCGCTATCGAAATCGGGATCGCTCGGAGATTTTGACAAAACTGAATAACGATGAACGGTAATACGATGATAATAATGGAGAACTAAGCAACTATGTCTCGTGAACTATTGCTCCCGGATGGCTATACAGAACTCCTGGACCCGCAGCATACCGAAAAAGCCATTGCGCAGATTAAAGAAGTGTTCCAGACGAATCTAGCCTTTGAACTGGACTTGCAACGGGTTACCGCGCCGTTGTTTGTTGAATCCGGTACCGGGGTGAATGACGATCTTAACGGCGTTGAGCGTCCCGTGGCGTTTCCGGTTAAAGAACTGGACGATAAGCAAGTGGAAATCGTGCAGTCGCTCGCGAAATGGAAGCGCATGGCCTTGGCGGACCTGGGGTTTGAATCCGGTAGCGGGCTGTATACCGATATGAATGCTCTCCGGCCGGATGAAGAGCTCAGTAATATTCATTCAATCTATGTTGATCAGTGGGACTGGGAAAAGGTGGTAACCCGCGAGGACCGGAACCTTGAATACCTCAAGCAAACCGTTCGCAAAATATATGACGTTATCAGACGGACCGAAAAGTATATCAGCCATGAATATGAGCATTTGCAACCTAACCTGCCGGAAGACATCCACTTTGTTCATGCCGAAGAGCTGGAGGAAATGTATCCGAACGCAACGCCCAAAGAACGGGAGTACAATATCTGCCGCAGTCAGGGCGCGGTTTTCGTTATCGGTATAGGCGGGCAGTTGCCCGGCGGCGACATCCATGACGGCCGGGCCCCTGATTACGATGACTGGTCAACTCCGAATGCAGCCGGGTACAAGGGGTTGAACGGGGATATTCTTGTGTATAATCCTGTCCTGGATATAGCCTTGGAGTTGTCATCCATGGGGCTCCGGGTTGATAAAGCGGCGCTTGAGCATCAGCTGGAAATCAGCGGGCAGACAGAACGGCGTGAATTCTATTTTCACCAGCGCCTTCTGAATGATGAACTGCCGCTGTCGATCGGCGGCGGCATAGGGCAGTCCCGCTTGTGCATGTTATTTCTGCAGAAAGCGCACATTGGCGAAATTCAGTCCAGCTTGTGGCCGGACAAGATGCGGGAACAATGCCGCCAAAACGGTATATTCCTGCTTTGACAAATTTCTGGCTCTATAGCAAAATCTGTTGGTAAATGACGATCATTCCCAATCAGCGAATAAAGAATAACTCTCGTAAAGGTGCCAAGTTCGCAAAGAACGAAGGCTCCGTTTTAAGTACTATGGGCTTCCAAGCCCGTAGCTGTTTATAAATTCAACTTGGAACGGACTGGAAAGTCCGTCTCTGGAAAGTCCGTCTTACGTACTACGGGCTTCCAGCCCGTAGATGCCTTACTGTACGGACTGGAAAGTCCGTACTACATTACACCGATAGCCTTGGAAACAGCCTCATTTCATCAACCGGGAGAATTGCCGGAACCGCAATTCAACCACAGATTCTACTGACAAGACATTTTTTTTTAAAGAGAAAAAAAGAGATAAAAACGTATGAAACGTGAGTTGATCAAAGATATCCTGACGACGGACCGGCGCGATGTCGGTGTTACTGTGGCCGGTTGGGTGCGAACCCGCCGGGATTCAAAAGGCGGATTTTCGTTTGTTGAGTTGAACGACGGATCGTGCTTCGGCAATCTGCAGATTGTGGCCGGCAATGACCTGGAGAATTACGACGCCGAAATTCTCAAGCTGCACCCGGGATCCTCAGTCCAGGTGGACGGCAAGCTGGTCGAGTCCGGCGGCCGCGGTCAGGCAGTGGAAATCCAGGCCGCGAAAGTCAAGGTGCTGGGCTTCTGTGAGCCGACGGAATACCCCCTGGGGAAGCAACGCGTATCATTTGAACGCCTTCGTGAAATCGCGCACCTGCGACCGCGGACTAATACATTCGGTGCCGTAGCCCGGGTTCGCAATGCGCTGGCGTTTGCTACTCATCAATTCTTTAACGAACGTAACTTCCTGTATGTGAATACGCCGGTTATCACTACCAACGATTGTGAGGGTGCCGGCGAAATGTTCCAGGTCACTACCCTGGACATGAATGTGCTGCCTAAGCAGGAGAAAACCGACCGGGTCGATTTCGAGAGTGACTTTTTCGGACGCCGGGCCGGGTTGACGGTCAGCGGTCAGCTCGAAGCCGAAACCTACGCCTGTGCGCTCAGCAATGTCTATACGTTCGGGCCGACCTTCAGGGCGGAAAACTCCAATACTCGCCGGCATCTCGCCGAGTTCTGGATGGTCGAACCGGAGATGGCGTTTGCCGACTTGCAGGATGATGCTGACCTAGCTGAAGAGTATGTCCGCTACTTGTTCCGTTACCTGCTCGATAATTGTCAGGAAGACTTGGAGTTCTTTAACAAATGGATAGACAAAACCCTGCTGGACCGCTTGACTAAGCTGGTGGAGGCGGGCGCTAAGCGGTTGACATATACTGAGGCGATCGAGATCCTTGCCAAGGCCTCAAGTGAATTTGAGTTTCCGGTGAGCTGGGGGGTCGATCTGCAGTCCGAGCATGAACGTTATCTGACCGAGAAAGTTTTTAACGGCCCGGTGACCGTGACCGATTACCCGAAAGAGATTAAGGCGTTCTATATGCGCTTGAACGATGATAAACGAACCGTCGCCGCTATGGACCTCCTGTTGCCGCAGGTCGGGGAAATTATCGGCGGCAGTCAACGGGAAGACCGTTTGCAGATACTGGTGGAGCGCATCCGGGAGATTGGTTTTGAACCCGAGGATTACTGGTGGTACTGCGACCTGCGGCGCTTCGGATCGGTTCCTCATGCCGGCTTCGGACTCGGTTTCGAGCGCATGGTGCAGTTCTGTACCGGCATGCATAATATCCGCGATGTAATTCCTTTCCCCAGAACCCCGAAAAATGCCGAATTCTAAAATGCCTGAATTTACCTGGCAGCAACTGGAGGAGATCACCGGGGGACGCTGGCGGCGGAAACCTGACGCCGGATGCGGTGCAAAAGTGTGTGGCGTTTGTGATGACAGCCGGTCGGTTGCCGCCGGTATGCTTTTTCTTGCCATCCGCGGAGCAAATGTCGATGGCCATGATTTCCTGGAAAAAGCGATTGAGCAATCGGCGGCAGCGGTTTGTGTCGAGACCGGCCGCTTGTCCGATACTCGGCTGAAGGCTTTTAACAAGCACCCTGTCCCGATTCTGGAAGTCCCGGATACCTTGGCCGCTTACCATGCCCTTGCCAATGCCTGGCGGTGCAGTTGCAGGCAGACAACCGTTGTCGGAATCACCGGCAGCAGCGGCAAGACCAGCCTGCGGGCCATTCTGGAATCAATTGCGCGCGTTGCGTTTGGTGACGATAAAGTTCTCGCGACCGAGGAGAATACGAACAACGAGTTCGGTGTCCCGCGCAATCTGTTGCGCCTCACCCCCGGCCATAAAGTGGCGATTATTGAACTGGGAACCAATCATCCCGGTGAAATCGCCCGGCTTGCCGCAATGACACAACCCGATGTCGGCGTGATAACCGCGATTGGCCGCGGTCACCTTGAGTTTTTCGGTTCGGTTGATGATGTGGCCCGGGAAAAAGCTGATCTCCTGCGGGCCTTGCCGCCGACCGGAATTGCCGTTATCCCGGACGCATGTCCCGGAATTGATGTTCTGCAGGCGGCCGCCGGCAACCGGCGCACCTTAAGGTTCGGAAGCACCGCGGAGGCCGACTTCAGTGTGCTGTATCATGGCCGTAGGCAAGGCAGTACTGATTACGAGTTGACCATCAAAAGCAAATTGGTCAATTTTCCTGAGGTTGTTGCGTGGCCGGTCGGTGGTCAATACCAAGCGCGGAACGCTGCTGCGGCTGTGGCCGTGGCCCGGCTTTTAGAAATTGATCCGGAAAACATTATCGAAGGCCTGAAAAAAGCAACTTTGCCCGGCATGCGGATGCGAATCGAACGTAAATACGGCTGTAACTGGATTAACGATGCTTACAATGCCAATCCCGACAGTATGCAGGCGGCTGTAGAATGGCTGGCCGAGCTCACGGAAAATGAGGATAACCCCAACAATAATGTCTGGCTTGTTCTCGGCGATATGCTGGAACTGGGAACGGCGGCCCCCGAAGAGCATGAAAAATTACTCTTGTTCGCTCGGGAAAAATTGCCGTGCGCCGAAATTGTCGCCGTCGGACAACAGATGAGCGCCGTGGCCCGAAAGCTTAAGCTAACGGGATATAAAAATGTCGCGGATGCGGCGAAGACGATTTTGGCGCAGCTCACCCCCGGGGATTGGATCCTGTTAAAGGGATCGCGGGCTATGAAACTGGAAAGGTTGCTGGAATAAACATACCCCCCCGGCATCATTGAAATTATATTTTCTCTGTAAACCGAGTTTACTTGCCGGAATAGGCAATTATATTACATACTCCTTAATCACCTACCACGCGGGCGGTTAGTTCAGTTGGCTAGAACGTCTGGTTTACACCCAGAAGGTCACTGGTTCGAGTCCAGTACCGCCCACCATTCTTGTTTTCCCCTTGAGGCTTTCTGTGATGCACGGCGGTATTGAGACCGTATCAGGTGAGAGTTTTGGTTGCCTGCGCATGAAAGCCGACGTGGACGTCGGCTCTACGTAGCTCCGACGTCCCCGTCGGAGTTGAAGCGGGTTTGTTTCGGGGTGGGTGCCTCTTTCCATTTGCACACAACGCTTGGTGCTCACCGTCGAGCACGGTAATATTAAAGCTAAGCCCACTCCCCCGCACATAGCAAAACATAAACACCTTAATACTTTAACCGAACTTTCCTCTTAAAAAGTCATAAGTCCTTGATTATCAACGAACTCATAATTTTGTTAGGTCACTACAACCTTTTACCCACAAATTTTTTGAGGGAGTTTGGTCTTCTCTACTTAAAACTC
>JAWOEV010000127.1:0-3773 GCA_046482565.1 Lentisphaeria bacterium
CCCAAGTTTGACATTTTGATCTCTGAAAAAAGAAATTTTGAGCACAACGACAAAATGTGCTGAGTACAAAAAGCCTAAAAAGGGGCGATGTAGTTACTATAAAGTACCTCATGTGCCTTGCTTTTCATCAAAGATGGATGACGGTATTATGCATGTACTTTTATCGTAAAAAAAGCAAATCGGTGAGTGCCTTGAGCTACTCAAGTCCTAAACAGAAAACAGCAAAATAACAATAAAAAAACGGTTCTTCACGGTTTTCTGTAAAATGACCTGGCTCGTGTCAAGTCCTGATTTAAATTTGACACCTTGAGTTACTGTTTCCGGTTGCTTTCACCGTTG
Source organism: Lentisphaeria bacterium (assembly GCA_046482565.1). Classification (GTDB taxonomy): domain Bacteria; phylum Verrucomicrobiota; class Lentisphaeria; order Oligosphaerales; family MVZH01; genus JAWOEV01. The sequence goes on from JAWOEV010000127.1 coordinate 340, forward strand.
TTTTGTTGTGTTTTTGTTCCCCAGAGGGGCGCCCCCTAGGGGGCGAGCGCCGCCAGATTATGCGGGATATGTATATGAATACCAAATTCTTATACCGCTTGTTATAAAGTTACACTTTGTAAACCGGTGCATAATCTCATTTTTCACCCGGAGGGCGAAGCAACAGCATGACATCATGGATTTGTGGAGGCATCGTTTTATTTCCTGCCGATCAGCTCCAGAAATTCTTCCTCGTTCAATACCGGCGTATCGTGCTTTTCCGCTCCCCGAGTTTTGCTTGCCCCCGGATCTTCGCCGCAGATCAGGTAATCAGTATTACCCGATATACTGCCGGTGACTTTCCCGCCCTGCATTCTGACCGCTTCGGCGGCCTCATCCCGCGTCATAGATTCTAACGCCCCGGTAATAACCAAAGATTTTCCGGCCAGCCGATCCCCCCGGGTTTCGGCATGAGGATTAATGCCCAGCTCCTGAAAGCGCTTTATGAGCTTGCGATTCTCGTCGTTCTGCAACCATTCATAAACCGCCTCAGATACCACTTCTCCGATCCCCTCCATGGCATCCAGTTCCCCCAGTTCAGCGCTCAGCAAGGCATCCAGCGACCCGAACGTCACAGCCAGATCTTCGCCTATAGCGCGCCCGACATGCGGCATTCCGAGGGCAAAGATTAAACGGGGCAGAGTCGCGTTTTCTTTACTCCCCTGAATTTCGCTGACAAGGTTCCGCGAACTCTTTTCAGCCATGCGTTCCAGCCCGGCTACTTGGTCAACTGTCAGTTTATAGAGGTCAGCGACATTGTTTATATAACCATTATCCACCAGTTGGTCAACAATTTTTTCGCCCAAGCCGTCAATATCCATGGCATTGGGGCCAGCAAAATGCTGGATCTCTTCTTTAAGCCGCGCAGGACACGAAGAGTTGACGCAGCGAGCAATAGCTTCCCCCGCCGGCCGCACTATTTCGCCGCCGCAGACCGGACATGTCTTGGGCAGGTGATATTCCGTTTCGTCGCCGGTCCTCTGCTCTTTTACAACCCCGGCCACGTGCGGGATAACGTCACCGGCACGTTCAACGATCACCGTATCACCAACGCGAATATCTTCGCGATCGATTTCATCCTGGTTGTGGAGGCTTACATGCGTAACCGTTACCCCGCCGATATTGACCGGTTCCAGCGTCGCAACCGGTGTCAAAGCTCCGGTCCGCCCAACAAAAGCTTCGATTTTGACGATTTGCGTATTTTTTTGCCTCGGCGGGAATTTCCATGCCAATGCCCACCGCGGATTTGCCGCCCGCATCCCCAGTACCGCCCTGTCATTGGTATTGTCGAGCTTGAAAACACAGCCGTCGATCTCATAGGGGAGCTCATCACGCTGCTCTTTAACTTTATTGTACCACTGCACTGCTTCGTCCGCATTATTGAACTTGCTTGACAGCGGGTTCTTTTTAAAGCCGAGCTTTTTCAGCATTTCAAGACATTCCCAGTGACTGCCCGGGTAAGAAGTGGTGCCGGGGGCAATCTCCCAGAAGAAGACCCGCAGCGGGCGTTCCTGGGTTACTTTCGGATCCAACTGCCGCAAACTGCCCGCTGCGGCATTTCGAGGATTGGCAAAGGTTTTCCTGCCCTGCTCGTCATTGCGACGATTCATGGCTGCAAATTCATCTTTCGCCATGTAAACTTCACCGCGGACAACCAGCCGTTCGGGCACTTCGACACCATCGGTGTCCGTAAGGCGTAAAGCAACTTCATTGATGGTCCGCACATTAGCGGTTACATCCTCCCCGGTTTCACCGTTTCCCCTTGTGCTGGCCTGGACAAATTTGCCGTTTTCGTAGACCACCTCAACACTCAAGCCGTCGTACTTGGGTTCACCGACCAGAGTAACCTGCTGTTGTCCCAGTTCTTCACAGCAAGTTTGATAGAACCTCCGGAACTGTTCCTCTTCCTGAACGGCCTGCAACGACAGCATCGGCGGATCGTGTTCGACCGTGCCGAAAGCCTCAACCGGTTCCGCCCCGACTCTCTGCGTGGGACTGTCAGAGGTAATGAGCTCGGGGTATTTTAGCTCTATCGCTTCCAGTTCACGCTTGAGTTCATCATAAGCCGAATCGCTTATTTCCGGTTCATTTTTGACATAGTAAAGATAGTTATGATGCTCCAGCTCATCACGCAATTGTTCGGCTTTTTTACGCGCCTCTTTTTTATTCAAACTATCTGCGTCTATCGAGAAGAGCTCCGGCTGTTCCATAGCGACCGATCCTTTTTCTAGTGCATACCCGAGTTGTAGGCCATTCAGTCCGAGTAGAAATATCAAGCCTGTACTTATTATTGTGTATGAGGCAAAGGGATGCCAACCATTTTTTATTTTCTGGAGGAATTTATGCACGGGATAACTGTTACTGATTTTGTTTTCCCAAATAATTACCCAACTGCTTGGCGGTCATGCTATTGGCGATATCGGATTTTTCCAGCCAGCCGCGCCTGGCGATGCCGACGCCAAACTCCATAAAATCTAAATCATCCGTGGTGTGAGCGTCGGTATTGATAACTATTTTAACCCCGGCATCCTTTGCCTTGCGGCAATAGACATCAAGCAAGTCCAACCTCTCCGGCTGGGCATTAATCTCAAGGCATACATTGTTTTCGCTGCAGGCCTTAAACACTTTATCGACATTGAATTGCATGGGATCGCGCCGACCGAACTGTCGACCGAACGGATGCCCCAGGCTATGTACTACGCCGCTCCGGATGGCGCTCAGCAAGCGCTCGGTCATCTGTTCCGAGCTCAGATTAAAGTTATAATGGATGCTGGCCGTAACCCAGTCAAGGTCAGCCAGTATTTGTTCATCCAGATCCAGAGAACCGTCTTTCATAATATCCACTTCGACACCGGCCAGCAACCAGAAGTCGTCATATTTAGCATCGGTTTCTCTGATTTTTCCGGCGTGCTCTTGCAGTTGTTCTTCATTAAGACCGCCGGCAATCCGGACCGCCTGTGAGTGGTCGCATATCGCCAAATACTGATAGCCTCGCTCGCGGGCGGCTTCCGCCATTTCCGTAATTGTGTTTTTGCCGTCCGTGGCAGTGCTGTGGCAGTGCAAATCACCCCGAATCTGATTAAGCTGGACCAGTTCAGGGATTGTATCTTTCTGCGCAACTTCAATCTCCCCGTTGTCCTCTCTTAATTCCGGTGGAATCCAGGAAAGTCCCAATTCCTTGTATATCCCTTCTTCGTTTTTACCGGCAATCAGATCATCACCTTTATATAAGCCGTACTCATTAAGTTTCAGATCTTTCTCAACAGCGATCTTGCGGACTGCCACATTGTGCGCCCGGGAACCGGTAAAATACAGGAGTGCCGCCCCGAAGGCAGCTTTTTCAAAGTACCGGAAGTCCACCTGCAAGCCCCCGGCAAGACGCACACAAAGTTTTT
>JAWOEV010000209.1:0-6128 GCA_046482565.1 Lentisphaeria bacterium
AACCCCCAAAAACCTGAGCACTGAAAAGCAGGTGCGGGCAAAGTTGAAAAAAGTGACCGAAGAAATAACTCTTGACGGCGTAAGAGCCATGGGATATCGGTCGTGTAAAGACTTCATCGAGGAGTATGTTCAATGTTTTTCTTTAAACACGACTTGACAACTCAAACCACAGACCTGCAATATCCGGGTTAATCGCAGTGTGGGGGATAAAAAAGGATTGAAGGCAGGGGTTCAGGAAGGGGTTGAAATAATTCAGGGCAGAAACTGGCGCCAAACAGTTGAAAAGCACTTGGCTGTATATCGCGAAATGAGGGAATGAATTCTGGAGTTATTCTTTTTTCTTTTCCAGCTCCGCTTCAAGCTGTTGTGATTTTTTCAGAAGTTCCGCTATGCGCTGGTTCAGGTTATTGCCCTTGTCTATAACGCCTTTCAAGTCGGTGGTATTCTTGTCGTCGGCCACTAAAGCCTTGGCCAAATTGAGTAAGCGACGAGCATGCAGAGGCTTTTTCTGAACCAGATAAACTTCGGCAAGATGCAGATAGTTATCGGGCATCGGGTGTATATCTATGGAACGCAACAGTGATGTTTCAGCATAAGTCAGCAGATTTGCTTTGAACTGGGCAAACCCGAGGGTATCAAGGACATAAGCGCGAAGTTGCTCATCGCTACCGGTATTGTTCAGGGCTCGTTCGGCTATGTTGACTGCTTTGAACGGCGTTTTTCCCAGCACTGCCATCTCGTAAGCCAGGTTATTAAGCAGGGCTGTATTATCGGGTATTTTTTCTGCCGCCCGGGTCAGATAGTATTGCGCTTTTTTATGGTTGCCGGTTGCAATGTATGCGTTGCCCAGAAGCAGTAATACGCGCGGATGGATAGCCCCATCTTTATCGACGCTATCTTCTAACTGTTTGAACCTTTGAATGGCTTCTTCGATATTGCCGGTCTGGAGATCGAGCCGCGCTAGATGCAGTTCTGTCAGCCGCAATTTGTCGGTCGGTGCCAGTTGTTGCAACAGTGTCCGGTAGATATCGTTATTCAGGGCTTGGGAAGCCCTTTGAGAAATGGCATATTTAGGGCTGAATTGATCCGGCGCAGAATTCCAGGCCGTTTTGAAGAGGGGGACCGCTTTTTCTATGTTCCCCTCAGCAGCATAGGCCTCCGCTTTTAAAACGGTCAACCGATAGTCCTCATCATCGTCGGTCGTGTTTTCATTGATAACCTTGAGGGCTTTATCGTATTCGCCGGTTTTCAACAGTACCCGGACGTACTCTGTAAGATATTGCCGGTTGCCTTTATATATTGCGGCCAGATTGGCGGCGGCTGTTTCCCAATCACGTTCGCTTTGCGCGAGCTGAGCTGTCCAATATTTAATTGCCTTGTCATCTTTGCCGGTCGCTTTCCACTCCTCAAGCATGGCTCGTAAAGCGTCGGTATTACCTGCCGCTAAGTAAAGTCTGGCTAAAAGCTCACGGTAGGTCGAATTATCGGGATTTTGCACTACTAATCGTTTGGCTTGTTCGACCGCTTCCCGGGGGCGCCCGTTACTGAACAACCAGCTTGCGAGCATTTGCCGGGCCGGGCCGAATCTGGGCCGAATTTCAAGTGCTTTGTTGAGGTCTTTTTCAACCCGTTCCTGCAATTCCGGGTCGTTTTGACTCGCATTGAGGCGGGCCCGAATGAGGTACCCGAGGGGATTGCCGGGGGCCATTTTTATGGCTTTATTGACCGTTTTACGAGCGTTTTCAAGGTTGCCCAACTGCAATTCGGTTTGGGCTTTGAAGTACGCTATTTGACCGGTTAACTGCTCCGAGCCCAGATATTTGTTTATTACTTGGTAGGCTTTTTCATAGTTTCCCATTTCAATATGAGCTCTGGCGATGTAAAACAGCAGATCGGGCGACTGCAAGTCTTCGTACAAGGCCTCGTATTCTTCTATGGCTTGTTCGGTACGGCCGCGCATGAGGTCCCAATTGGCCAAGGCCCGGCTACCCGCCCGCGTCTCCGCTTTCTCAAGCTCTATGGCCTTTTGCAGGGTTTCTTTGATTTCCTCTTCCGGAAACTGATAACGCATCATCATCTGCGCATACTCAGCCCAATGCTTAGCGGTTATGTCGTTCTTTTCAGACTTCAGATAGGACTGTATAACTTCGCGGGCTTTTTCTTTCTGCTGTACCGTTGCATAAATTCCAGCCAGGCTGATTAAATTGGCAAATTCATTCGGGCGTTCATCAATAAGCGCTTTAAGTACGGCTATTCCTTTCTGCGGCTGGCCGGTGCGCAGGAACAGGCGCGCAATTGCCCTTCTGTTCTCAAAAGAGTCTGGCCGTACGCTGGCCAGCCGGAGGCGCAGATCAAGGGCTTGTCCGGGGTTCTCATACGCCTCAAGATAGTTAAGAAAAGTTTTCACCATTTCCTCGTCCTGCGGGGCGAAACGCAGGGCCTGCCGCATATAGTCCAGAGCCTGGTAATTGAAACCGCGACTATGACACACGGCGATTAGTTGCCGGATCGTAAACAGGTTGTCAGGTTTATATTTAAGGGCTTTTTCAAGGGCGACCTGCGCTTTATATAAATCTCCGAGCTGCCGGTAGGCGATTCCGAGTACTGTCCAGGCGTCAGAGTGACGGACATCATCGCCGAGAACGGGTTCGAGCAGGTTGACCACTTTGCCCGGTTCCTCACGGGCCAGTGCCACGCGGGCATTAAGCACTTTCGGTGAAATGGAATCGGCGGCAATCTTGCCAAATGCTTCAGCCGCGTCCGCGGCTTTATCCCAATTTTGGTTCTGAAGGTGCAGATAAAACACTCGTTGCAGAATGCTTTGGTTTTGAGGATGTTTTTTGCGCAGTTCCGTCAGTAATTGCTCCGCTTCTTCTTGCTCTCCGGTTTGCCGCATAAATCTGGTCAGCTTCAGGCGCCGCGTGATAAGGTTAGGGTCATAGGCGATATTAACGAGCGATGCTATTGTTTGCGATTTCTGATCGCTGTTTTTCAAGGCGAGCGCGAGCTTTTGTGCGGCCAGATTTTCAGGGGTGGCGTCCAGCGATTTCCTGATCTGTTGGAGCGCTAAATCTTCACGGTTGGCGGCCACCGAAGTTTGATATAGAAAGCTCAGCATTTGCCCGTCTTCAGGATTTTGCCGGCAATATTTCGCCAATAACTCAAGGGCCTTATCGATGTCACCGGAAACCGTGTGGACCCTGGCGAGTTGTTGTACGGCCCGCCGATTTCCCTCGCGGGCAAGAGGCTTAAGCAACTCCAGAGCCTCGGCGAATTTCTCTGTATTCTGTTCAACGCCCCCGGTCAGAAGCTGCAACAAAAGGGTTTCGCTCAGGGCCAAGTGTGATTCTATGTCAGCGGGATTTTGTTGCAGCAATTTTTTGCCAATCTTTGCGGCTTGATCAAATTCCCGCAACTGAATGGCACTGTTCATGAGGCTTTGCATTGCCTTTTTCCTGGTCCAAGCGGGCCGACCGGGGATAGAGAGGTATTTTGAGAGTTGCTCAACCGCTACCCCGGTTTCTCCCAGCCTAGAGTAGCTAAGTCCGGCGAACAGAAGCGTCCGCGGCGTATCCTGCCCAATTCTATCTGTTGCCAGCCGGAGTTTTTCGACGGCTTTACGGTAATCGCCGTCCAGGTAGGCCAGTTGCCCTTCAATAACCTCAAGATAGGCATTGTTTTCATTTACAACTTTTCGGAGTTCTTTGAGGTTCTCAAGGGCCGCGGATCTGTATTCTTTGCTCTTCTTGGTATCTTTGCTTTTCGCTTCAAATTCCAACAGGATATCGGCCAGTGTAAAACGACTCTGAATATACGTAAACGAAGCAATTACCGATTGAACATCCAAAGGTAGTGTCGCAGTATATTTGATGACTTTCTGCAGGGATTCCAGAGCCGCTTTTTCTTTGCCGTTTTGCCGTTGAGAAGAGGCCAGTAAAAATAAAGCTTCGGCGTTGCCGGGAGCCTGGGTAACGGTATATTCTGCAAGCCGCATTATACGTTGCTCAAGCTCTTTTACATTGAGCTCGGCCATTGGCCCGTTCCCATTGAAGGAACCGTACTGCTTCATTCGGGCCACTTTTTTCAGTAAACCGGTAACTATTAATGCCGGTTCAATTTTTGTTTTTCCCCGCAACTTTTGCTCTAGGCGGTGAGTGTTATCCAACCATTCTTGGGCTAAAGCGCTGTCATCCTTTTTTTGCTGCAGTGCTGAAAATTGAAGCTCAAGCAATCGGGCCGCGCTAATCAGATCATTTTCTTTCTCGGCGGCTTTGGTAGCGATATTAAGCGCTTTATCAATTAGTTCATTGCGGTTGGTCTCTTGGTATTCCTGTTTCAACGCCCGGGCTTGTCTAAGCAGTGAATAAGCGCTGTAATATGCGAGATCATAGTCGTCAGGTTGCTCCTTTCGAAGCCTGTTCAGGCGTTCTCGGATATCAACATAGTTTTTGCGGCTCAACTCATGGTATTCTCTGGGGGAAAGCATAGAAATGGTCTTTATTTTCTCAGCCAAGAAATTATCCGGGGCTCTTAAGAGGACCATATCGGCGATTTCCGCCGCCTGTTGCCAGGCCCATGGCGCGTTTAGTTTTCGGGCAATCAGGAAATGGTCACTGAGAAGCTTTTTCTGGGCCTGCTCGTCCTGCGGCGCAAACCGCAAAACATGGGCTCGGTAAGAGACCAGTCTCTGCCAGAGCCTGCCGAGTTGGTCAATTGGAATTGCATCCTTGGCCTGCAGTGCTTTAACCATGCGTCTTGCAAGTTCCGCCCGCCCGGCGTTTGACCGGCTGTAACGGATTGCCCGGCCATACTGATCCCCGGCCGCTTTATAATCTCCTTCCCGCTGCAATTCCAGCGCCTTGGTTATGAACCGTTCGGGATTTTTGTAGGCTCGGTAAAAAGTGTAACCCGCTAGGGCTAATCCCAGCAGTATAACGGGAATAGATGCAAGCATGAGCAGGCGCCGCCACTTTCTGTGCCCTTTTTTCCTTCTGACACTCTGCTTTTCGGATTGAGTATTTGCGTTAAAATTTGTCATTATTTTCAGAACGTTGGTTTATGTATTCTTGAATATCGGGCAGGCATTGCTGTAATTCCGGCAGAAACAATTGCATGAATTCGGCTGTTAGTCTATGTGTTTTTTGGCGGCTGAAAGTTCCCGGTTTGAACTGTTTCCCCCGGCCTGGGGTTGAAAGCAAGCTACCGGGATTTATTTCGACCTTGCAGTAATATCGGTATTTGCTGTTGTGGTTAAGAAAATCCAAGGTTATGTCGTTTCGGGAATCAACCAGTTTGCCGTTGTATATAAAGAAGTAAATTACTGAACCCTCATCCGCCCCCTGCGGCAGCACATAAACAAATTCACGGATCGGGATCTTGGAAATTTCTCGAGCGGGGGGGTGGGCCGAGCCGGGTTCGCGCAAGGTCCAGATCACCGGGTTTTCGAGTTCAAGAATGGTTTCTTTCAAGTCAACCCGCTTATAGCCCCCTGCCACATAGCATATTTCAGGCACATGCGCAGCGGACACGGCTTCCTGATTGCCGGTGTAGTAAACCGTATGCACACGAAAAGCAGAGCCGGGAGACCCCGGGGATTTTCGCTTGTCACGCATAATCCAGGAAATGTAATTTTCAGTCCCCAGGGATCCGACGATGCCTTCACTGAGTTTTATTTCCTCCAGCAAGGTGTACGGGCCGAACTCATGCGGCAAAGTGTTCAATGATCGTTGCAGAGGAATTTCTTTTTTGCGGAGAAGATCAGCCCATCCCGCCGTCAATAATCCCTGCGTTAAAAGCCCGGCCAGCAGAAGGCCGGCGGCCAGCAGGAAACGCGGGTTGAATGTGCGAAACGTAAACTGTAGAATTCGATTTATCATTGTTCGGCGGGATCTTTTTTAAGCCTGATATCTTGGTAACCTTTAAAGCCGAAATAGTGGTCCAGCAATTTTGTCAACCCCAAAAGCAACATCATGCCCGGTATAAGCAAAAGTAGCCCGGTCATTTCATGGGTGTCACCTCTGGTAAATTGAGGATTGAAGGGGTAAAGCACCCCAGTGATAGTAATCCGGAAAACGTTTACCCCTACCGCCACCGGAAGCGCGGCTATAATCGTCAACAGCCGACTATAC
>JAWOEV010000145.1:0-8648 GCA_046482565.1 Lentisphaeria bacterium
GTTGCAGGAAGGAGCAAAATACTTGGAAGGAACCCATGACTTCGCCGCCTTCTGCGCCAAGCCGTATCGGCATGAATCAACCCTCAGGACAATCCACCGTTTTAACATTACGCACCGCAACAATTACCTCTATTTCTCGGTAATCGGCAATGCTTTTCTTTATAAGATGGTGCGCACCCTTATTGGCTATCTGGTCATGACTGCCGGCCGTAGTACTGAGGACTGGACAACCGCGGACATTGATACGCTGTTCACCTCCCGCCAACGCCCGCCTGATTTACCAACCGCCCCACCCGAAGGCTTGTTTCTGGCCAAAGTTTTCTTTGCTGACGATGCATGGTTCGACTTCTCCCCTGTCCTGCCGCCGCACCATTGGACTCCGGCTACCTGAGTGTCCGTGGATCAATGACGATTATTCCGAACATTGCATGAAAAATGAGATTATGCGACACTGTTGTTACGTGCAATATCCGGTTTATTCCAACCACCGCATGAAGAATAACTCTCGCAAAGGCGCAAAGATCGCAAAGGGTGGAGTGTCCGTTTTACGTACTACAGGCTTTCCGGCCTGTTACTTTCGGTTTTCTGAGACGGACTGGAAAGTCCGTCTTACGTACTACGGGCTTTCCAGCCCGTAGATGCCTTACTGTACGGACTGGAGGAAAGTCCCTACTGAAATAATTGAACGCCCGGGGGTGCTTGATATGGTGGATTCCCGTCCTTGGTACGGGCCCTTCGGGTTGGGGCGGCCGCACCCTTTTCGCGGAGGGTCTATTCAACCCTAACTTTTTCGGGATGTAGCATACCGTAATCATCAAACGCCGTGCGGGCAGTAAGGATAATTGAAACGCCCACGGCTATGGTTGTGCAGGAGAAAATAGCCAGCATGATGGCGATCTGATATTTAATCGCCAGTACCGGAGCGGTTCCACCGAGGATCTGGCCCGTCATCATCCCGGGCAGAAAGACCAACCCCATGGTTGCCATGGTCGCAATAACCGGGAGGAGTGCTGTTTTAAAGGCACTCTGTAAATACGGGCGCAAGGCTTCCATTCGGCTAGCCCCCAAGCCTAAATGATAGCTGTAGCAGTTATGTTCACGCTGAACCCCGTCGTAGAAGTGTTGAAGACCGATTATCGCCCCTTTCAGTGAGTTACCCAGCAGCATCCCCCCGATTGCAATGGCGTACCTAGCTTCGAGCAGATCGGCCGTATCAAGCACGGCCAAATTAAAGTAAAAAAGCACAAACAAGGTGGTAGCTGCTATAGAAATAAACACCGGAAAGAAAAAACTGCGGATTCGTAAGGACGTCGACTTTGTCACCGTAAAGGCCGCGAACACAATCATCACCAGCAACCATCCCGAAGTCAGAAAAAAATTATCCCAGGCAAAAACATACCTGAGAAAAAAGCCTACCATACCCAGTTGAACCGCCATCCTGATCAGGGCCAGAAGGCTTTTACGGATTATCCCCAGCTTCAGATGCTTAGCGACGGCCAGCGGCACCAGCACCAGCAAGGCACATAAAATCAATGAGAGTAAATCGATGTCAGGAGTGGCCATAATACCCCAAATGTTTTGCAGGTTCTTATTATACCTAACCCGGAGGCTTGACGCTACCGCCCCCGATGCTTCAGCTACATCCGTAGAGCCGACGTCCCCGTCGGCTTTCCCGTAATGATGCTGGCGGCAAACGCTTACTTGACACAGTCGGGATCGAAATCGAGTTCGTTAAGCGTCTCCCGCTCGCGTCGACCGGCGTGGTTGCGGTGATTCACGTAAGCGCATACTTATCCCGAGTCAAGATGACTCGGCTACATTACTAATAAAATCCGCAAGCACCTGCAGTCACCTCATATCCACCTGCCGAACACCCGTAAGGTCGGTATTAACATCATGCGAAACGGCCAAAACAGTCACGGCCGGGTCATGCAGAAAAAACCCCATAACTTTGTCTCTCAGGTCCGGGTCGAGAGCGGCGGTAATTTCATCTAGGATAAAAGTTTTGCGGCCAAGCAATAAAGCTACCAGGACAGCAATACGCTGTTTTTCGCCGCCGGACACATCAGCCAGTTCTTTATCCAGTATTTCCTCGGGCAACTCAAAAGTTTTGAGAAAAGAGTTGATTCGGCCTCCATCAGGCCGTCTGCCTTGATTCGCCCGATAAGAGAAAACAGTATCAATAAAGTCGGCAACCGTGCCATGACCCAGAGCGACATCCTGGCTTACATAAGCCACTTCACGACGCACCTTCCAGACCGTATCCTCGTCCACCTCCTCGTCACGAAAAAAGACCCGCCCGCTATCCGGTTTCCGGAAGCCGAGCAGCAAACGCAGGACCGTTGTCTTACCTATACCGCTACGCCCTTTCAGCACCACTTTCTCGCCGGCTTTTACCGTCAGGTCAAAGTTCTCGAGGATCGGGATTTCCCGGTTCGAGGCGGTGACATTTGCAAAGCGGAAAATATTTTCAGGGGGCGTCATTAATTCCCGGCACAGGCTTTAGTAATCCATTTCGAGAGGGTTTTATCCGGCTTCAGCACGGCTTCCTTGGTGATTTTAAATTCTTCCTTTTGCGTGCTGCGGGATATCAACTTGAGGCCATAGGGAAAGTCATGAAACCGTTCTTCGCAGACGGTGCGGATGGTTTTTCCGGTTTCGTCACTTATTTCATGGAGGGCCTCTATCGCTTTAGGAGTAAACGTCAAACGCAATGCGTGCTCCTGCCTGAAACGCTCTGCGAAAGCTTTGATCTCGGCGGTCATCTGACTGTAGCGTGCTTCTTTGTTGGCCTCAAGCAAGCGTTCCAAAGCTTGGCGCGGACTGTTCACTGCTTCCGCGTCAACTTCAAATTGTTTTATTGCCGTCGACGGCAACTGAAATTTGAAGTCGCGGAATATGTGCTCAAGCACCGTCATCAAACCTCGGGCCCCGGTTTCCTCGGCCGCGGCTTTTTCCGCAATACGCTGAATTGCGTCCGCTTTCACATCGACATTAATATCATAGCCGTCGAAGTCCGCTTTATATTGTTTCAGCACACTGCCCTCTGAATTCAATAATATTTCCTGCAGATCATCAGACGTGAGATGGTCAAAAGTCACCCTGACCGGAAGCCGGCCGACAAACTCGGGTTCGAAGCCGTAATCCGTCAAATCGCGACTTTCAGCTCTTTTAAGGTAGGTGCTCGTATCCAGTTCCTCGCCGGCACCCGCCGTGGCAAAACCGATCTGCTGTTTGCCGAGGCGGCGTTTAACCTGATCCGCCAGCTTGTCAAAGGCACCGCTGACAATGAACAATATGTGCCGGGTATTCATGGTTTGGGCTGGCTGCCCCCCCCCGGACTGCATCGCCATGACCGCCTGCATCTGCCCCATGATATCAGTCTGGCTGACCAGATTAACTTCAGTATCCTCCATGAGCTTCAGAAGGTTGACCTGGACCCCGCGGCCTGAGACATCGCGCCCGCCATTCTTATTGCTCGTAGCGATCTTGTCAATTTCATCGATATAAACGATACCGTACTGCGCCAATTCTTCCCGGCCGCCGGCTTGGCGGACCAGGTCACGAACCACCTCTTCAACGTCCGATCCCACATATCCTGTTTCGCTGAACTTTGTCGCATCGGCTTTTACAAACGGTACTCCGATAAGGCGTGACAAACAGCGGACAAGGTAAGTTTTGCCGACCCCGGTGGGGCCGAAAAGAAGGACATTCTGCTTGGCATAGTCTTCATCATGCGCATCCGGATTATCCAGACAGCGCCGCACATGATTGTAATGGTCGCAAATAGCCACTGACAATACTTTTTTCGCCGCCTCCTGACTGATCACAAACCGGTCCAGATAGTCCCGCACTTCGCGCGGTTTAAGATTAAAATTCCGGACATTCTCCAGCGCCGCCTCCAGTTCATCCTCATCCGGCCCGCCTTCCGGCTTTCCCTCTTCGACATCAGGGGGTGCCCCCTGCGGTTCGCCGAACATGAATTTCACCTTTCCTTTATCCATCATTTCCCGCAAGTCATCTAGGAAATCATCATTGTGTTTATTTTCCGTTCCATGCTGCATTATACAATCACCTTTACAATAGATATTTTTCCCCTGAAGCCGTTAACACTTCTTTCAAATCCGTATATTCAACAACTTTAAACATAGCTAAACATGCAATGTTCCGCAACGTCCACCCTCCCCCCCCCGAGAGGTCAGACAATCCAGCCCCCGCCGAGCAGTTCATCTTCGGCATAGATCACCGCAGCCTGCCCGGGGGTGACGGCAAACTGCGGCTCTGCAAAGACAATGAGCGCTTGATCACTGCCCTCCAGCGTTACCGAGGCCGGCGCCGGGGTATGATTATAGCGAATTTGCACAAGCGCACTGAAAGATTTTTTTACCGTTTCGGGGCATATCCAGTTCAGATCTGTAACGCGCATTTTTTCAGCCATCAATTCCTCTCTTTCGGCCACTGTAATATCTCCGGTTTCAGAATCTATCGCCGCCACGTAGAGCGGCCTAGGAGCTGAAATTCCCAGACCGCGGCGCTGCCCGACGGTATAACGATGCACACCGCTGTGCCGCCCCAGTTCGCGACCGCTCTTATCAATGAACCGTCCTTCACCCACCACCGCCGGATGATAAGCTTCGGTCAATTTCCAATGTTCACCGGACTTTACGAAACATAAATCCTGACTTTCGGAACGTTCAGCCAGAGATTTCTGCAAGCCCAAATATGTGACCAGCCGGCGGGTTTCACTCTTCGGGATATCACCCAGCGGAAACATCGTAAGGCTTAACTGCTCCTGCGACAAACCAAACAGGAAATAGGACTGATCCTTCTTTTGATCTTTTCCCCGCAACAACTTGAACGTACCGTTTTCCTGTCTGTGGATGCGCGCATAGTGCCCCGTCGCCATCGCCGAACCGCCCAACTCCAGTACCTTTTCCAGCAAAGTACCGAATTTAATACGGGGATTGCATACGGCACAAGGTGACGGTGTTCTGCCGCGCGCATACTCGGCGGCAAAATATTGCACAATTTCGTTTTCAAACTCCACCATCAGGTCAATCACGAAATGTTCAATCCCGAGATTGGCTGCCGCGGCGCGCGCGGCCTGAACATCCTCGTCGGAACAGCAACGCGAGTCAGAGGGCCAGGTACGGGCAGTAACCCCGAATACATCATACCCTTTTCCCTTCAAGAGCGCCGCCGTGACCGAACTGTCCACACCGCCGCTCATAGCGACACCGACCCGGGTTTTCTCCATATTATTTTTTTGAGTCATAATGCCTCGGCATTTTTGGGGTCATTTATCAGGTCAATAATGAGGTAATCTGATTATCCAGATTGACGTCCGGCTTCTATAACGGCGATCTTCCGAATCCTGTTGCAACTCTCCGGCGGTCTGGTCTCAATTCTAATTGCAATGTTATTCTTCGTCATTCTCTTGTCCAGTCCCGGCCAGCCAGTTTGCTTCGCACCCTGACGGCGGATGAAGCCTCGCGAAGTGGCGCCCCTTCCCGCCTTGGCGGGATGCCCCGGAGGAATAATGTGACTTTCAAAAAAGCTTTCAGGAATTGGTAAAATAAGAACGGGAAAAGGTATTTCAAAGGTTTTACTAGACCGTCCGCGAAAAGGTTTCAGGTCCATGTTCGTGCCTGTTCACACGTTGCCGTTGTCCCGCTCGCGTCGATCGGCGTGGTGGCAGTGATTCACGTAAACGCGTACCCGCTGATTGCCGTCTTTGCCCTTCTCTATTTTTTATGGGGAACCGGCCAGTCTTGGTCTTTCTCCTTTGACCAAACGGTCGACTTTTCGGAACTTCGATTTAACGAAATCAAGAATTCACAATTCGAGTTTGAATCGACGGCATGGGTGAATGACGTCGCCGTTGGGGACTCCATCACGGGAGACAATTGGACCTTTGAAAGCGATGGTACCGTAGGCTTCTTTTCGTTTACCATGGATAAAGTATCCACAGTGAACATCTTTGATTTCAGAACATCCGGTGTGAGCAGTGTCACCGCAGACACCGAAATTACACTCACTCATGTGGGAGGAGATTCGGGTTCCGGACTTGAAAGTTTCACTGTATCCCCCATCCCCGAGCCAGCGAGTATTACCCTGATCGGTCTGGGGCTGTTGACCTTGACCTTCCGGCGGCGGCGTCGGCGGCAATAGCGGCACGGGCGTCCGCGCCCCGGCAAAAACCTGATAAATCGTTAACGAATCAAGCCCCCGGGCGGCCAACCAAGCCATCCGGGGGCTTTTTTTTTGGGCTTCTTCCAAGTAAGCGCCGCCCGGCCTTGCGCCGGTAAGGGAAAGATTGGCGGCTTGAATTGACCCGATGAATGAGTTGAGTGATGGCTCGCCCCGTCTTGACAACCCGCCCGGTGGGAACCGTACAGTTTAAGCGATTTGCATTGCGGCGAATCGGGGGTCTATTGGGGGGAATAGCTTAATGACTGAATGCCCCGGGGGACTGGTGCCTGAGCGTTGTGCATCATCCGGTCGCTCAGTCATTCGGTCACTCGGTCAAAAACAGGATGATAAACAATGAACCCCAAACAACAATGGATCGGGGCTAAAAAAAACGCTTCAGCTCCTTTGTTTCGACGAGATTTCGCATGTAATCGGCCTTTGGCTGAGGCAACGTTGCTGATCAGTGGGCTGGGCTGTCACGAGGCCTGGATCAATGGTGCCCGGGTCGGCGACCATGTACTGGATCCGGCCCAGACGGATTACGAGATGCGAGTGTTCTATGTCCGGCACGACGTGACGTGTATGATCAATGAGGGTCTTCACACCCTGGGCGTAGTGCTTGGCAACGGCTGGTACAACCAAGACCGAGTGTGGGGCGAAGACGGCTTGCCATACGGCCCGCCTCGCCTGATGGCCGAACTGCACCTGCGCTACGATGACGGCACTGTCGATGTAGTGAGGGCGGACAATCAATGGCGCTGGACACCGGGGCCGATCACCGACAACAACGTGTATGCGGGCGAGGGTTATGACGCCCGGCTGGAAATCGACGGCTGGTGCCGGCCCGGGTTCGACGATTCGGACTGGCAGCCGGTGATTCCGATGCCAGCACCGGGCGGGGAATTCCAAGAACAGGCCATGCCCCCCATGCGCCGGGTTGAGGAACTTATACCAGTCGCAATCGATGAGCGCGAGCCGGGCATTTTCGTGGTGGATTTCGGCCGGAATTTTTCCGGTTGGAACCGCATTCAGGTCAACGCACCGGCGGGCACGGAAATCGTCCTGCGCTATGCCGAAACGGTGTTTCCGGATGGCACCATCGATACCGCCAGCACCGGCGTATTCGCCACCAATGTCGAACAGATCGACCGGTACGTCTGCCGCGGCAATCCCTGTTGTAGCCGAGTCATCCCTGACTCGGAACTCGAAGCAAAATATGTCTCGACAAGGTGCGAGACAAGAGAAAATGGGGCGGAAACCTGGGAACCGCGATTTACCTATCACGGGTTCCGGTATGTCGAAGTGTCCGGCTGGCCGGGGGACCTATCGCCGGAGCACATCACCGGGGTTGTCGTCCATAACGACTTGCCGGTTATCGGCACATTCGAGTCCGCGGACAAACGGCTCAATCAATTGCATGAAATGGCGTTGTGGACGCATCGCAGCAACATGCACGGTCTGCCCGAAGACTGCCCGGCACGGGAAAAATGCGGCTGGCTCGGCGATGCCAACCTGGTGGCTGAATACTCTTTGTGGAACTACGACGGGAAATTGTTCTGGGAGAAATTCCTGGATGATATCGAAACAACCCGCACTTTCAACGACGGGATTCCCGGCAATATCGCCCCCGGCAAACGCGGTTCGCGGCGCAAGGCAAATCCGGACTGGGCGGCGGCATTCATCATGGTTCCCTGGTACCTGTATCTCTTCTCGGGCGACAAAGGCATTGTCAAGCGCCACTGGCAGGGGATGCAACGGTTGATGGAGCACTTTCAAGAGAGAGCGCAAGACTGGATACTGTCCGGCGGCTATGGCGACTATTTTGATCCGGGCACTGATGCAATTGTAATGCACACACCACAATTCCTCACTACGACCCTGTGGTTTTACCGGTGTGCCGATGTCATGGCAGTGATGGCTGACGCATTGGATGCCCCGGATTCTGCGGCCATGTATCGCGACTGGCGCGACAGAATCGCTGTGGCGTTGAAAGATCGGTGTTATGACCATACGGAAGGCTCGTTCGGCTCGCAAACCGCCAATGCCATGGCGCTGGCCTTTAATGTCCATCCCGACGAGAACCGGCGGATTCTCGACGCGCTGGTGAAAGATATTCGTGAACGCGACAACCATATGAACGTCGGCGTCATGGGCGTTCGCGTTATTCTGGAAGTGCTGACTCGGCATGGACACGGCAATTTAGCTTTGGCCCTGATGCATCAGAACACGTACCCCAGTTTCGGTCACCTGATCGAACGCGGAGCGACCACGCTGTGGGAATGCTGGGGCGAGGAAGAACACGACCGGATACATGGCGCCCGATCGCTGAACCACCCCTTTATGGGCGGTTACGACAACTGGTTCTTCAACACCCTGGCCGGCATTCGGCCCGACGCAAAGGCCCCCGGCTTCACTCACTTCTTCCTCGAACCACGCCCTGTCAAAGGGCTGGACTG
>JAWOEV010000079.1:0-3821 GCA_046482565.1 Lentisphaeria bacterium
ACCCAAAAAATCTGCATGACAGACTCAAATGCCTCACTTCGCTCATCCATAACCCTCCACACTCTCATCCCCCCAAACTCCTTCACTCCCACACCCACATACTCCTAACCCAAGTTTCGCAACTTGGGATATAAGTCGTTGCGCCGCAACGACCGGATTTCTTGTGGCACTACAAAGCCGACGAATTTTTCATCGGTACTGACATTTTTGTGCCGGGCAGGTTTCGATGATCAACCCCCAGTGATACCACGATGCGCTGCCGTGGCTTGCCCTCCCGGTTACGGTAGGATTCGACCAGTTGCAGCGCTTCTCCCGAGCGAGTTGTCTTAACCCAAGTTTCCCTGCTCTGCAGGGAAACTTGGGTTATGATACAAAATTTCGCAAAACTTTTGTTTTAGCCCGAATTTCTGCGAAAGTCGGGCTAGCCGCTGAACGATGCCAAGTCAGACCAGATCGTGCGCAACTTCGCCGACTATCTTGCCAAGCAGGAATGGAGCGGTAAAATAAGCCTGCATTTGGACGAACAGAAACTGCCGCCGATGGGCGATGACTTGGTCCGCAAGTCGGCCACAGTGGTACCCATACTGACTTCGGAATGGCAGACACTCCAGGGTACGGAGAATGAGAGTGCCGCAGACGGCAAATTCCGCTACGACGGTACACCGAGTCGAACGAGCAGATCATCGGAGCTTGGAATTTTGTCGAGCGCGTGGACGCCCCGGAGGATTTTGTTCCCGGCGACAAGAAACGCGACCGGAAAAACACACTCTTCCCGGCCATCACGTTCAAGCCCGAGGGACGAACCGATCAGAAATACGTCCTCTGGTCCGGTGATATGCTGATGGACGTGAACCGGTACCAGGCCCTGCAGATGCTGGTCAGAGAAATCGACGGTGCGGAATACCTCTTTATCGAAGAAGGCGGGTTCCATAAGAAAAAAGGATCGGAATGGAAGACTCCGTGGTGTGTGTTTGCACAAAAATGACGCCTTGACGCTTGCGAAACGGCGTAAATCATATAAGCTAGACAAAATTCATTTAACGTGAATGTGTGAGTAAGCAAATCCGGGATATGGAGCAGGGGCTAAAATTCATAATCTTGAGGATTTTCTCAGAAATTAAAAAATCACAAAAAAGCAAAAAAACAAGGATAAAAGCGACAATGATCAAAAATTCTATCAGACGAAAAGTAATATCAGTTTTCAGTGTAGCCCTTCTACTTTCAAGCATCAACCTGAAGGCTGCTGATGAAGAGTCCTCAGATTCCCAACCCGCCATAGAGCTGGGGGCGCCGTTTGCCGACAATGCGGTTGTGCAGAGAGGCATGCGGGTGCCGGTATGGGGCTGGAGCAAGCCGGGAACCAAGGTTACAGTCGCGTTCAAGGGACAGAAGAGAAAGGGCAAGGCCGGCAAAGACGGGAAATGGGTGGTAAGACTCAAGAAACTCAAAGCCAGTTTTGAACCGGCCGAAATGACCATTACGGAGGCGGGCGGCAAGACCGTCACGCTTAAGAACATTCTGGTGGGTGAGATTTGGATGGCCTCCGGGCAGTCCAATATGCAGTGGAAAGCGGGAAGCAGTACCGCTAGGGATTTGAAAGTGGAGCCGGTCGGCGAACAGGAGATTGCGCCGATCCGGGAATTTGAGGTGACCAGTGTCTACTCAGTGCTGCACCCGATCAAGAAAGCCACCGGTTCGTGGAAGGACGGCGAATACGGCAGTTACAGCGCCATTTCCTTTGCCTTTGCCCACAAGCTATATGAAGAGCTCGGCGTGCCGATTGGCATTCTCAACACGGCCTTCAGTACGACAAAGATCCAAGCTTGGATCCCGCGGGTGGGATTCCGGGATGGGGACAGTGAATACACCCGGGCCATCTATCAGGATATCTTGAAAACCGATCCGCGCACACCGGAGCATGAGAAAGCCTGGGGCAAGTTCTATCAGAATATTGAGGATGCGCTTGAGGCCAACAAGGCTATTTCCACCGACCGGCCCGGTAATATGGATGGTAATCGCGACGACAGCTGGATGTTCAACGGCCGGGTCAGCCCGGTGGTGCCCTACGCCATACGCGGGGCCATCTGGAATCAGGGCTGGGCCAGTCAGGGCGAGGGGCTGAAATATTACAACAATCTGCACAGCCTGGTACGCGGCTGGCGACTTGTCTGGGACGAGCCAAAACTGCCGGTTTACTTCCACCAGTTTTACAGTAACTCGGTCAGCAACAAACCGACATTCGGCGGGGCGGCCGACATGCGCCTGGGCACCTGGCTGGCCCGGGATATCCCCAATGCCGACATGGCCTGTCAAATCGATATCGGCGGTGCCATTCATTACCGCAAAAAGACCGTGCCGGGGCAGCGCCTGGCGCGTCAGGCGCTGAAGAATCAGTACGGCAAGGACGTCGTCGCCAACGGCCCGATGTTCGAAGGGTACGAGGTGAAGGGCAACCGGCTCATCGTAGAGTTTGAGCATACGGACGGTGGATTAGTAGTGGCTGATCCCAGTTACAATGCCACGGAGCGACACGAAGACAGCACCGGTTTTGCCGATCCCAAAATCATTGAGAACGGTGAAGAGCAGGTGGAGCTTTTCTATGTCGCGGATGAGAACCGTGTCTGGCATCCGGCCGAGGTCGAGATCGAAGGCGAAAAAGTAATTGTGACCGCCCCCGGTGTTGATAAACCGCATGGTGTTTCCTATGCGACAGGCGGTGCGGGGTTCCAGCCGAACCTTTACAACAAGGCGTTGCTGCCTATGAGCCCGTTCATAGTTTATGACCACGAGCTCGTCACGGCGGAGAACTGGCCGCATGAGAAACTTAAGATTGCCGGTGAAAAGATCGACCCTTCAAAGGTAGGCAAACTGTATGACTACCGCAAAATGCCGCTACTGAGCACGCAGTTCCGCGACAATGCGGTGTTGCAGGCGGGACAACCCGTGACGATCTGGGGTGGGGCTGTACATCCGTATGTGCGCTGGGGGGTCGAGGAGAAACGAACCGAGGGTGAAGCGGTCGTCCACTTCAGCCTCAACGGTATTGAAAAGGATATTCCCGTCACTGACGATATGACGGAATGGCAGGTCACGGTGCCCCCCATGAAAGCCAGTGCGGAACCGAAGACGTTGAAGGTGACGTTCACCATCGACGGCGAGCTGGTCCACGAACGCGTTCAGGAAAATATTGTCGTCGGCGATGTCTGGTACGTGGCCGCACCGGCCATGGAGTTGGATGTCCCGGAGGTCGAGGCTTCCGGCCAGGTAGTGCGTATGATGCAGCGGCAGGCCAAGCGTGATTCGACGGACGGGCCGTCCCGCTACAGTGTCTGTGTGTCGACCACGCCGGAGAACCGGTTTGCGTCTTACTGGAAAGAGGCCGAAGGATTGGCTGGGGCTCTCGGCCACACCATTGCAGCGAAGACCGGTAAACCGGTCGGGATTATCTTTATGAAACCCAATGAGGCGAAGGAGCTGAAACACTGGATTCATCCGGAATACCTGGATGAGGCCCCCAGCTTGATGGCGGACTATAAAGACTTGGCTGCCGCTCGACCGGGCAACAAGTACTACCGGGCCAATGCCCGGCGTTATATGTCTGCTTGGAAAAATTACTGGAACGACTACATACCCGAGATGATAGAAACCAAGGCCGTCCCGGACGGTGCCTCCTGGGGATGGTACCCGCGGTTTCAAGGCAGGCAAGGGCGGCTACGGCGAAGGCGACCTCTTCTTAGGAGTCCCGCTGCCGGCGCAGAGACGCATCGCAAAGGCGCACGCGGACCTCTCATCGAAGGAGACCGTCAAGCTGCTCCGGAGCA
>JAWOEV010000095.1:0-3418 GCA_046482565.1 Lentisphaeria bacterium
GATCACCCGGGCACAAACGGCATCACGCGCAACGACGTCCTCAAAATCCTTTCCCGCCTAGCAGGTTGTGGGACTTAGCATCGACCGTCAAAGAGATGCCAGTCAATGTGTTTTATTTCATGCAGCCAGCCGACGGGACAAACTGCTAATATTTCGACTCCGTCGAAAGGTAAAGGCAGGAGAAAACAGACATTGGTCGGTTTTGTAGTGCCACAAGAAAATCGGTCGTTGCGAGCAACGACTTATAGCCCAAGTTGCGAAAATTGGGCTAGAGCAACTGCAATAAATACTGCGGGCAAGTACAACCCGGGCTATCCCGGATATTTGTGCAATATCCCGGTTAGTCACCCCAATATTTTATGCTAGATTACCAACTTGGCCCGGACATTGTACGGGACAAGGTCTAGCGCTCCGCTTGAGGCGAATTGAGGAGCGGCGAGACCTTTTCGCATGGCGTCAAATTAAACACGAAAGGAGAAGTCCGGCATGAAAATACATCCGAACCTTCACCAGCGAAATTTCTTAACCCTGAATGATCTATCTGACGAAGAAATGGCCGAGCTGATACGCCTGTCCCGTTTCCTGCGCAAAAAGAAAAACCAGGAATATGATTCCCGTCAGCTCTGGCTCCGGGGCAAAAGCATTGCCTTGCTGTTCGAAAAATCTTCGACCCGCACGCGTTGCGCCGCCACTGTAGCCGCGGCCGATGAAGGCGCTCATGTTGAATATCTCGGCACTCAGGATATTCACTTGGGGAAAAAAGAGTCCGTAGCCGACACCGCCAAGGTATTGGGAGGCATGTTTGATGCCATACTCTTCCGCGGATTCGAACATGCCACAGTTTCCAAACTCGCCGAATTTGCCGGAGTCCCCGTCTGGAACGGGCTGACTGATAAGTGGCACCCCACCCAGGCACTGGCCGACCTCATAACCGTCAGATCGCATTTCGGTCACCTCGAAGGGCTGAAACTAACCTACATGGGAGACGGACGCAACAATGTCTGCAACTCCTTAATGCTGGCTTGCGCAAAAGCCGGCATCAACTTTGTAAACTGCTGCCCGCCACAGCTGGCACCGCCCTCTGAGCTGATAGAATCAACTCGGGAAAAAGCCGCCGCAAACGGTGCATCAATCACGGTGACCGATGATATCAGCAAAGCAGCCGAAGGCGCCAATGTCCTATACACCGATGTCTGGGTTTCAATGGGCGAAGAAGATAAAATGGATGAACGGATTAAACTCCTGCGCCCATACCAGGTAAACAGTGATGTAGTACGAGCGACCGGCAATGAAAATTCCGATAACTTGATATTCATGCACTGCCTGCCCGCATTTCATAACCATGACACTGATTTCACGCGTGACCTTGGCCCCCTTGAAGTAACCGACGAGGTGTTCGAGTCCGATTTCTCGCGGGTCTTCCAACAGGCTGAAAATCGTATGCATACGATAAAAGCGCTTATGGTAGCAACCCTCAAAGAGGAGTAACCCTGCAATGGCCGCAAGCGATAAGAAGTTCACCCAGATGAAATGGGAAGATTTCCAAGCGTTGTCGTATGCTGAAAAAAGTCATTTCTGCAATCACAAAGAGCGACCGTATCACACCTTGTTCGCTCAGCAGTTTGACCGTAATATGCTGGACCGGCTGGGTAAATTAGCCACTCAGGTCAGGCGAATTGCCAAAACGAAACAGGGCATGAATTTCCTGCAGGACACCCTGAGCCATAAACGGGCAATGCTATATTTCTCCCAACCCAGCAGCCGAACATTCCTGTCCTTTTATGCCGCCTGTCAAATCTTGGGATTAAAAACCGCGGAAGTCCGCGACACGTCCACCTCCAGCGAAATGAAAGGCGAATCCCCGGGGGATACCGTGCGCACATTCAGCTCGTACTTTGACTTGCTTATTATGCGCACACCACAGCAAGGGTTTGCCGAACGCATGGCATGGCTGCTGTCCACTACCGACCGCCCCGTACCTATCATCAATGCGGGATCCGGCAAAGATCAGCACCCGACCCAGGCCCTGCTCGATATCTATACTCTCCAGCGCAGCTTTGAAAAACGTCGCGGTATCGACGGTAAAAAAGTCGCCTTCGTCGGCGACTTGGCCCGCGGCCGAACCGTCCGCTCTCTTGCCTGGCTGCTGACCAATTACAATGATGTCAAGGAATATTTCGTGACCGACCCCCGACTCCAGATCACCCCCGATGTCCTAGACCAGTTGGATTACAAAGGCGTGGAATACGAAGTGCATGATGACTTCGAGAAAATCATCCCCGAAGTAGATGCTATCTACATGACCCGAATCCAGGATGAATGGGACAAGGCCCCGGGCGAAAGCAACAGCATAGATATATCCAAATATTCGTTCCGCGCCGATCATCTTGATAAGTTAAAAATAAACGCCGTACTCATGCACCCCCTGCCACGCCGTGTGGAAATCGATACTGCCGTCGATGACGACCCGCGCGCCATTTACTGGCGGCAGGTCCGTAACGGTATGTGGATCCGGGTTGCTCTGATCGCCAGCACCTTCGGCATCGATGAAGAAATCCAGCGGTACGCTCAACAGCACCTGGTCTAAAGGAAACATAAATGTTGCAAGCCGTTGATTCACTAATTGCCGGAAATATGCTCGTAGCCTGGCTGGTACTGATCGCAACCTTCGTGCTACTGTGCAAGTCGGCCGATGTTTTCGTCGACAGTGCGGTGGAAGTCGCCATCCGGACAAAAATCCCGAAAATCATTGTCGGTTTGGTGCTTGTCTCTCTAGCCACCACAGCACCCGAACTGACCGTTTCGGTTATCGCTTCATTCCGCGGCAAACCGGAAATGGCGCTTGGTAACGCTATAGGGTCAATAATCTGCAATGGCGGTCTCGCCCTTCCTCTGTGTGCGCTTTTCTCGGTTTCAGCTATCCATGTCATGCCGGGCGTAATGCGGACCAGCGGAACTTTCCTGCTACTGGCAATGCTCGCCCTTTTCATCTTTGTCATCGGGGATCAATCTCTAGTGCCCTGGGAGGGAGCCATACTTCTGCTTATCTTTGCCATCTACACCACGGTTCTCATCTGGCGTCATCGCAAGGAAGACGCAACCACCATAACCGAAGTTCCCGGGGTACATATCGAGAAAAAACACCGTCCGCTCGTGCTGGCCGGACAATTTGTGCTGAGTGTGGCCGGCGTAATTATCGCCAGTGACTTGATCGTGCGCTCCGCTGCCAGTATTGCCCATGGCCTGGGAATCCCGGAATCTGTCATTGCCCTAGCACTGGTCGCCTTCGGCACGTCGGTACCGGAAGTTGCCACCTGCGTGGCTGCCGGCCGTAAAGGCGAAGGGGATGTTGCCGTCGGCAATATCATCGGCGCTAATATTATGAATGTCTGCTGGGTGGCAGGTGCATCTTCACTTG
>JAWOEV010000147.1:0-8911 GCA_046482565.1 Lentisphaeria bacterium
GTGCCACAAGAAATCCGGTCGTTGCGGCGCAACGACTTATAGCCCAAGTTGCGAAACTTGGGCTAGGCTCCGGGTCAGGGCACCGCTTGTAATACTGTAGTTTCAAGCACAAACGCAATAAGGCAGAGGGTGAGTCCGGCCAGCAACCAGGGGAGGAAGCGCTCGCGATAATCAATGTAAACCGGTTGCTCGAGCGTGGTTTTCTCTAATTTGTCAATCTCCTCCATTACTTGGCGGAAACTTGCGGCGTCCTTGGCTGTGAAGTAATCCCCCCCGGTTATCTCCGCAATGGATTTCAGTAAATTCTCGTTGAAGCCAGCGGCACCACCTCGCAAGCGGCGTCCCCAGGGGGTGTCGGCTACTACCACTGAGCGGCGACTGCCGACCCCCACCGTATAAGTCACGATATCTTTTGAGTCGGCCAGCTTCGCGGCTTGTAAAGGGGTTACCGCGGCATTGACATTATTATCGCCATCGGTAAAAAGGACGAGTACGCGGCGCTCGGCATCAGACCCCTTCAGGCGACTGGTAGCCGAGGCGATCGGACTGGCAATCCCGGTTTGGTCACGGAATGCACCGATATCAAGCTGGTTAAGATTTTGCAGCAGAAAATCATGATCCAAAGTGGGAGGGCAAGCTACATATGGGTAATTGGAGAAGACGATGAGCCCGATCCGGTCATGCGGCCGGCCCTCGACAAAACGGACCAGCTCCTGTTGGGCAACCGCTATCCTCGACAGCAGGTCGCCGTTGTCGATTCCCCGAAAAACAGCATCCCGAGTCTGGTACTCCTGTCCCAGGTCATAGGCTTCCATACTGCCTGAAACGTCCAGCGCCAACATAATATCAATACCCTCGGTCCGTTTTATTGTGCGCTCAATGCCTTCCTGCGGTCGGCATAAGGCAAATACCAGAGCCAGAAGCCCGACGCTGTAAATGAGCAGTGGGAGCTTGAGAATGAGCGACCTTTTCCGGGTGCCGCCGCTGCCGGTGGCAGACTTGAACGGCCTGAGGGTTGATACTTTCAGGGTTGGCGGCCGCCGCCGCCACGCGATGATCAGGCCGAGAACAACAAAGAGCGCCAATAATCCCCACCATGGCGTTTTTATGTGCGGCAGCCAGTTCATGCATCCCCCCCGGTTTGCGGGTTCGTATCCTGCCTGTTGTCGGCCACGGTTTCGGTGTCGGTTTGTGCGGAGTATTCGTAATGTTGCTCTGCAATCGATTCGACCAGTTCAAAGCCGCCGCGCAAGGCTTCCTGCATCTGTGCTTCTGTAGCAGACTGCCGGGCAAACTTAATCAAGTCTGCCGAGGAAAGAAAATCCTTCAGCTTTTGTCCTTGATCGCAAGTCAGTAATTTTCGCTGGCCTAGATCTTGCAGAAATTCTTCGGTGGTCTGTTCTGCGGCTTTTAATCGCAGCCGTTGTTCAATATATTCGCGGATCGTGTCAGTGAGCCGCACAAAGAACGGGTCGGCCGGCATCGGTAAATCGGCCTGCAATTCAGCCAGGCGGTGGCGAGCAATGTCTTCTGGTAGCGGTTGGGTAACTGCGCCAATCCCTTCCTTGCGCAGAAAAATTGCCAAAAGCGTCATCAGCACGAGCATAATCAGGAAACCTAGGCCAAGCCAGTAGATCCAAGCATGCTTACCTGTTTGGATGGGATTTGCGATGCCGGGGGCCGGGGTGATCTGTACTTCGCCTTGTTTAAGCGGCCGCGGTTTAACGGTAACTTGCTTGAATTCAGCCGCCACAGACCGTTTTCCGGAAAGTTTTTCGGGCCGAACGCGGATTGCCATGGCGGGGCCCTCAAATGAACCGAATTCATACGGCTGGATCGGCCGGGATATATCCCAGCGCCAAACTCCCCAGCCAATGCTTCGCAATTTGATGCTTTGCTGTTCGACCGGCTGTAATCCCCGCGGTAATTTGCTTATTTCCGCTTTACTGGGCCAGTTATACCAAGGCATTTCAAGCGTGGTCCGGCATTGTATTGTATCGCCGACCTGCCAAGGGCCTTCCGGGACAAGCTGAGATTTAACCACTTTTGGCCGGGGGGCTCGGTGCCACGACCAAGCCATCCCTGTGCCCGCCAGGATTATTCCGCTCAGGACAATGAAAGCGATTGTGTAAAAAAGTTTTTGCACTCTTGCCTTGGTTCTCCGGTCAACCGTGTCGCCGTCTCTTTTCACGCAGTTTGAAGAACCGCAAGAGGGGCATGACTAAATCGTCGCCGCAATTTATATCGATCAGGTCCACACCAGCTTTTCGACATATCACATCTTGTTCTTGCCGCAGATTGGCGGCTTCCAACCCATACCGGGTGCGGTTATTTCGGCGACTCGTGTTCAAGCTCATACAAGTTGCGCTTTCCGCGTCGGCCACGTTGGCCCACCCGACTTTCGGGAGCCTTAAATCTGCAGGGTCGGTAAGCCGCAGGGCTACAACGTCATGGCGCTGGTTAGCCGCCGACAGGGTACGGGCATAGCCTGAGTCCAGCATGTCACTTATCAGGAATACAACCGCCCGACGCGAGGTGAGTTTCATCATGTTTTCCAGGGCGTTGCGGATATCGGTTTGTGAACTTTGTCGTTCACAAGCCAGAAGCTCGCGAATGAGCCTGAGAACGTGGCGGCGGCCTTTGCGCGGCGGGACAAACAGCTCTTGCCGGGAAGTAAACAGCATGAGCCCGACCTGGTCATTATTGCGAATGGCGCTGAAAGCCAGCAGGGCGGAAAGTTCAGCCGCGACTTGATTTTTGGTTTTATTCCGAGTGCCGAAATCGCCCGACCCGGAGATGTCAACCATCAGAAAAACCGTCAGCTCGCGCTCCTCCACAAACTTTTTGATATAGGGATGCCCGAAGCGTGCGGTCACGTTCCAGTCGATCGCCCGGACATCATCCCCCGGGAAATACTCACGCACTTCATCAAACTCAATTCCGCGCCCCTTGAAGACGCTGTGGTACGCCCCCGCGGTCAGGTGATCAACAATCCGCCGAGTGCGGATCTCGATTTGTCGGACATTGGCGATTAGTTCTCTGGTTAACATAAAAAATATGTCTCGTCAGTACAATCTGTGGATGAATTTCGGCTCCGCCAATTCTCTCAGCTGATGCGATGCGGCTGTTTTCAAAGCTTTCGGTGTAATGTAATACGGACTTTCCAGTCCGTATAGTAAGGCATCTACGGGCTTGGAAGCCCGTAGTACGTAAGACGGACTTTCCAGTCCGTCACAAGTAAAAGTTAGAGACAGCTACGGGCTGGAAAGCCCGTAGTACGTAAGACGGACTTTCCGGTCTTTGCGATCTTTGCGTCTTCCCGCATTACCGGTACAGGTTGCGAGAGTTATTCGGCATTATGGTGTCCGCAGCTCATCCATTAAAATTTTAACCAGATCATCGGTGGTCATGTTTTCCGCTTCCGCTTCAAAAGTCGGGATGATGCGATGGCGCAACACTTCTAATGCAATGTCTTTGACATCCTGGGGTATGACATAGGCGCGGCTCTGGCAGAATGCCCGGGCTTTTGAGGCCAAATTGAGCGCCAGTGTAGCACGCGGTGAAGCGCCATACTCGATAAGACTGCTGAGTTCGTCCAGCTGTGCTTCCGTTTGGCGTTCAGAAAGCTCTTGACCGTTCCCGGTGCGGGTCGCTAATACTAGGTCGAGGATATATTCACTTACTTTCGGGTCGAGATAAACCTTGTCGATCCATTCGCGAGCCGCC
Organism: Lentisphaeria bacterium; assembly: GCA_046482565.1. GTDB lineage: Bacteria > Verrucomicrobiota > Lentisphaeria > Oligosphaerales > MVZH01 > JAWOEV01. The sequence continues at coordinate 3,727 of JAWOEV010000147.1, forward strand.
AGGATTTGTTCGGGTGAGCTGACCTGGCTGGCGGCCATTTCCACGGTTGGATGCGCCATGCGGCGGACAATTTCATCCTCTTCTTTGCGGGTGGGATAGGACACCACCGCTTTCAGCATAAAGCGGTCAACTTGGGCTTCAGGCAGCGGATATGTTCCCTCCTGTTCAATCGGGTTCTGGGTGGCCATCACCAGAAAGGGGCGCGGCAGCGGGTGAGTTTCCCCGCCGATTGTCACCTGATGTTCCTGCATGGCTTCGAGCAGGGCGCTCTGGACTTTGGCCGGGGCCCGGTTGATTTCATCGGCCAGGATCAGGTTGGCAAAGATCGGTCCTTCCTTTACCGAAAACGCATGCTCCTGCGGATTGTAAATCGTGGTTCCAGTTAAGTCGGCCGGTAGCAAGTCAGGGGTAAACTGGATCCGGGTGAAGGAACCGCCGATTGCTTCAGCCACTGTTTTGACCGCCAGAGTTTTGGCCAGTCCCGGTACGCCTTCCACTAGGACGTGGCCGTTGGTGATAAGACCGATTAAGAGTGACTCAACCAGTTCATCCTGGCCGACCAGAACGTGCGCTATCGCTTCTTTTAAGGGTTTGATGAAAGCTGATTGTTCTTTGATTTGGGCCTGCAGTTCGTCAATGTTTGTCTGTTCATTCATAAGCGGTTCTCGTCCATGTTTGCGATCTTTGGGCCTTTGCTAGACTATTTCTTTGTTGCTTCGAATTCAGAGATGGCTAATGTAACCTTATGCAGTGGCACTGTAAAGACCGACACTATATTAACGCATGGATTTTTTTGCACAAGCATCACCCGGTACGGAACGAGCCTTGCGAGAAGAACTCTGTGAACTGGGGCTGAAGGGGGCGCGCCTGAACAGTGGCGGGATTCCTTTTCACGGGGAACGGGAAGATGCGTGGTATGCCTGTCTGCATTCCCGTATCGCCCAGCGAATTCAATTGCAGCTTACCAAAAGCCGGGCAACTTCACCTAAGGAATTGTACGAGCTTGCCCGCGGTATAGACTGGACGCCGTATATTTCACCTTCCCAGACCGTAGCTGTCGGCATATACTGCCGGTCACGTTATTTCACCCACTCCGGGGCTACGGCATTGACGGTCAAAGACGCGATAGTCGATCAATTGCGCGATACCCTGGGGGAGCGGCCCAATGTTGATCGCGATGATCCGGATGTGCGCATATTCGTCTATATCTCTGAGGACAAAGTTAAACTTTATCTGGACTTATCGGGGGAACCTCTGCATAAACGCGGTTATCGGCAGGAAACCGGTCCGGCTCCGATAAGGGAAAACCTGGCTGCCGCACTCATTCGTCTCTCTGGCTGGGATCGTGAGTCGCCGCTGGCTGATCCCTTGTGCGGATCGGGGACGATTGCCATCGAGGCCGCCTTGTGGGCCGGAAATACTGCCCCCGGATTGTTCAGAGAAAAGTTCGGGTTCGAAAGGTGGGCTGACTTTGACGATGATTCCCGGCAGCGAATGCACGCTATGCGCGAGGACGCATGGGCAGGGCGCAACAAGCAGATCCCGCAATTATTGGCCTCGGATGCGGACCCCGAGGTTCTGAAAGCCGCGCAAACCAACGCCAAAGCCGCGGGTTTACGCCTCCGGTTTCGGCAGACACGCATCGAGGATCTGCAGCTGTCAGGGAAAGTCCGCACTGTGGTTACCAACCCACCGTATGACGAACGCCTAGAAACGAGCCGCGATACTTTCCGCGAAATCGGGGCTGCCTTCAGTCGCATGCACGGCGTACGTCTGGGGGTGCTCACCGGCAACTCGGACCTCGACAAATATATACCGGTCGCTACCGTGCAGCGCCTGCCCATGAAAAACGGTAATATCGACTGCGAATTCTGTGTTTATAGGATACCGTAAAAGTTGTCACGTATCGCCAGCGAACAGAGCAAATTAAAACCGAGAATATGTATATGAATGAGATGCGAAATAAACAAGCTTTTATCTGCGATATGGACGGCGTGATCTACCACGGAGACCGCCTGCTTCCCGGCGTCCCCGAATTTGTGGATTGGCTTAAACGCGAAGGGAAGAAATTTCTCTTTTTAACCAACAGCAGCGAGCGTGCCCCCCGGGAACTGCATGAAAAGCTGGCTCGCCTAGGGCTTGATGTTGCAAAGGAACATTTCTATACGAGCGCTTTGGCCACGGCAGCTTTTATCGCTGGCCAGGCGCCTGAAAGTACGGCCTACGTGATCGGTGAGAGCGGTCTGATCAATGCCTTGTACGATGCCGGGATTTCAATGAATGATATCAACCCGGATTATGTCGTGGTCGGAGAGGCACGCAGTTATACGTATGAAAATATTCTGCGGGCGGTCAAATTTATCCAGAACGGCGCCAAGCTGATAGGTACAAACCCCGATCTCACAGGTCCCACCGAACAGGGATTGGTGCCGGCTACCGGCGCTCTGATCTCGCCGATTGAGCAGGCAACTCACAACCAAGCCTATTTTGTCGGGAAACCGAATCCGCTGATGATGCGGACAGCCCTGAAAAAGCTCGGCTGTCGCCGAGAGGATACCGTTATTATCGGTGATCGGATGGACACCGATATCGTGGCCGGGGTGGAATCGGAGATTTTTACCGCCTTGGTACTCAGCGGTTGCACAAAACGGGAGGACCTGAGTTCATTTGCCTATCGCCCGGATTGTATCCTCGAAGGCGTCGGCGATATCCCCGGAGAACCGTGACGCAAGCCTGTCTGGAAGCTTTTTGGCAGAAAAACCGGAACAGCGATCAGGGAGCCCTTGCCAATTTGTCATATGTAACCGGCCTCCACAGGTATAAAAAGCCCTGTCTTTTTTTTCATTTGCAAGACTGTTTCACAAAAAATGAAACTGGCTTTCTGAAGGTTTCTCAGTGCTTGGGAGCATGGCGTAATCGGCCCCGCTTCCGAGCGCTGAGGTTGCACCACTTTAATGCACTCCACCCCCGCAAAATGCATCGGTATGGTGCATGTCATGCCTCCCGATACAAAAGTATAAGATTGTTTTCTCGGGGGTAACGAACTGACCGAGGCCTTTATATATCGTCTACGGGATGAGATGGCATTAATAATGCTCTGTCTGAAACAATCGCGAGACACAAAGGTCTTATTATGTTATAGAATCGAGCTGTTCGAAAAGGCTACGGTAATAGTTTGTTCGTATTATAGTACATAAAACTACAGACTATATTTCTGTTATGCCCAAACCCAAAAAGGAGATGTCCCCCCATGAAAACGATACTGAAAACCTTACTGACTGCAGTTGTCCTCTTCGCTGGAGCCCATTATGCGCCAGCGCAGGATGCCGAGACCGATTTGTCCGTCAAAAAAGAATCCCGGGCCGCCATCCGGCGGGGGGTTGAGTTCCTGCTGGAGGAACAAAAGGAAAACGGCTCGTGGTTGCGCAATCCGGCAATCACTGGCCTGGCGTGTGTTGCCCTGCATGAAAGCAACTTGGCCCAGGAAAAACCTGAGGTAAGCGCTGCGGTGCAAAAAGGCCGTACATTCATTCTGCAATTTGTCCGTGATAACGGGTCGATTGCTCCTGAATCCGGTGATTACGTAAATTATACAACATCCGTATGCCTGAGTGCGTTGGCCATTATTGATGAGCGGGAAGATCGCAGCGTCATGCGGGCGGCGCGCCATTTCCTGATTGACTCGCAACTTGATGAAGATCACGCCAAGCACCCAACCAAACCCGGCAATTCGTTCTACGGCGGCATCGGTTACGGATCGCGAGGCCCCACCCGCCCGGATCTCAATAATACATCGTATGCTCTCGAGGCCCTTTATCTAACCAAAAACCTGGATAAAGAAACCAAATACGCCAAGAAATCTGAACTCGCCTGGGATAACGCCGTCAAGTTCCTTAAAGAGGTTCAGAATATCCCGGAAGATGCCGGGCAGAACTGGGATGTCAGTGACAGCAAAGACGACAACATGGACGGCGGTTTTGTTTACCAACCGGACGCCAGCAAGCCAACGTCAAAATTGCGCAAACAGGGCAAGGATGTGCAGGATCTGCTATCCTACGGAAGTATGACCTATGCCGGCTTGAAAAGTATGATTTATGCCGACCTCGAGAAAGACGACTATCGGGTAAGAGCCGCCATACAATGGGCCCGGGATAATTACGACCTCTCGGAAAACCCCGGCATGGGCCCCGAGGGCTACTATTATTTCCTGCAGACTTTCGCTAAAGCTCTGGACGCATACGGCCAGGATACCATCACGACTACCGACGGGAAAGTGCACAACTGGCGAGAGGATCTTCTCCTCAAGCTGATTGAACTGCAAAAAGCCGACGGTTACTGGGCAAACGATCGCCATGGTCGCTGGATGGAAAGCATACCGGAACTGGTTACCTCTTACTCTCTGATCGCCATGGAGGTCGCACTCAGTAAATAATCCGTTGAGTCCGTTCCGGTTCCGTTCCGCATCAATAAAGCGTTTTGAGGTACACCGACATGCAACGCAATACCACTCGCAAACCCCGAAATCTAATCGCCGGGGGACTGGTAGCGCTGGCCTTGTCCGGCGTTGTGCGAGCACAAGAGGCATCTGATACCGCTGAACCGGCCAGAGAACTGTCCACCTTGGTCGTGACCGGTACGCGCCTCACGAAAAATCCCGTTGATCAACCTTATGCTTTCTATCACGCGCCGGATGCGGAACTCGAGCTGCGTGTCGGGCGTACTGCTCTTGATCGTTTTAATTACGGACCCGGCGTCTTCGTTCAGCGGACCGCGCCGAACCAGGCGAGCCCCTTCATCCGCGGTCTTACCGGTGAACAGACATTGCTGATGCTGGACGGCGTTCGTTTCAACCACGCCATGATGCGCCCCGGCCCCAACCAGTACGCGTCCCTGATCCCCAGTCTCAGCCTTAATGCGCTTGACGCAATCCTAGGGTCATCCTCCACTGTGAACGGTTCGGACGGACTTACCGGTGCCCTGGATTACCGCCTGGACCCCGCAGGCCGGGGGGTTGACAGCGCCGTATCCCCCTGGATGGAGACTCGCTTCGACACCGGAAACGGCGCGACTCTGGAGCTCGGAGTCGACGGCGTCAGTAATGACTGGGCATACTCCATTGAATTTTCCGGCAGTGATTAAGAAATTTTCCTAATATGACCTTTTTATCGCTGGGTATGTGGTAAAG
>JAWOEV010000165.1:0-19733 GCA_046482565.1 Lentisphaeria bacterium
GAGAAGTTGTCATAGACGTTTCGAATCTCCGTGGTGGTCTCCGTCGCGCTCATCTGCAGCTTTTCCACTTCCGACTGAAGCTTGCCGAGACGGTCCATGGACGACCGGCGGGACAGCTGGATGGAACCTTGGATAACCTGGCGGTTTTTCTGGAAAAAGCAGATCGCGTTCGAGGCCGCGTTAAGTCAGCCCTGGCTTATCCGATTGTAATTATGGTGATTGCGGCAGTAATAACCCTCTTTTTAATGACCTATATTATCCCGAAATTTCAAGAGATTTTCAACAAGATGCTGGAAGGCGAACCATTACCGCTTGTTACCGAATGGGTTATAGGTGTCAGCACTCTGCTCAAAAACCATTTCTTGGCGCTTTTTGGCGGGGTGGTTCTGCTTATCCTGTTTTTGAAATTTATTAAGAAAACCAAAAAAGGGGCTTATATTTACGATTTTATCTTACTTAAGACCCCCCCCTTCAACTCCTTGATTGTGCGAGCCACCACTTCCCGGGTGTGCCGGACGCTGGGGACCCTTATGGACTCAGGAGTCTCGGTTCTTCAGGCCCTGCAAATAGCCCAGGAAACATCCGGAAACGCGGCGGTCAGTAGCGCTATGGAAGACGTACGTGAAGCGGTAAAAGAAGGCGAAGGTATGTCGCAGCCGCTGCAAAGCACTGCGGTTTTCCCGCCGATTGTCATCAGCATGGTGGAAGTGGGCGAGGAAACCGGAGAGCTACCCGGCATGTTAAACCGAATTGCCGATGTCTATGAGGAAGAAGTGGATCGGGCGGTTGAAGCGTTGACATCGTTGCTCGAGCCGATTACAATCGTTCTCTTGGCGGTAGTAGTCGGAACGATTGTTATTGCTATGTTCCTGCCGCTTGTCACTCTTATGCAAAAACTCTAACCCGAAAAGGGATTGATTTTTGCTGGTACCGGTACTATAATAGCTACGCCTGATCAGAAGATCCTGATTATACCGGATTGCGGGGCGTGGCTCAGCCTGGTTTAGAGCGCTGCGTTCGGGACGCAGAAGTCGGAGGTTCAAATCCTCTCGCCCCGACCATTCTACCCTGTCACGGGGTTGCAAAAAAAAGACAACCCATTGCGTAAAAACCACGGAATAATAGACAGAAAAGATGGCAAAAAACACTTGCCCAGCTATTAATAATCTGTGATCTCAGCCTAAAACAGGAAAACCGCAAATGGTAAAACTACGAGCGAATATTACTCGCCTTTTGCAGGCGGCGGTCATCGCTTTCTGCTGTATGGCCATCCCTTTGACTGCCTTGGCCCTTGATGAGTTCAAATATGATGTTGAGCTGGTCAATAAGCTGACGGAAATCGGCATGACCGATTATGCTTCTCGGCAAATACAGAGGCTTTATAAAAAATACCCAAGCCGTGAAACTGAAATAAATTTTGCCCGTGCCCAAGTCTATTTCGCCGATAATCAATATGCCAAGGCCGTGGAGCTTTTGGCTCGAATCCCACCCTCTAACCAGTACTATGTTGAATCTCGGAAACTACTGGGAAAAAACGCCTTTCAACGCCGAAACTTTTCAGCGGCCCAAAAAGCCTTTAAAGAGTATTTCAAAGCTCAGCCGAAACCGAAATCCCCGAACCTGGGAGATGTAAAAGATTTTATAACCGCGGTGCAAATGTACGCGCAGGTTTTTGTCGAGCTCGGCCAGCCTGAAAAGGTCGGGGAAGCTCTAGACTACTTAGGTGAGGTTGGACAAAAAGCCAATATCAGCGAAGCGGAGTTGGCATTTCTGAAGGCGCGAGCATCACTGGCCGCTTATGAACTGTTGAGAAATAAGGGGCGGGAGATTAACCGGCAGAACATAAAACGTATAATCGAAGACTTGGAAAAACTGGAAACCACTACCGATTATATGGTTATAATCAATGCTACCCTGGAGTCGGCGCACGCTAAGCTGATGCTGGGTCAATACATCCCGGCAATAAAAAAAATCCGAACCCTGGATGATCTTCTGAGCAGCGCCGCAGAACAAGTGTCGCCGCAAAGTTCGCCCTTGGCCAACGCTTTCCTGTATGAAGGTAGAGCCTTGGCCGGGTTGGCTCGGCAAGCCCTGGATGCAGGTGAGCGTGACCGCGCTCGAAAACTCTTTCAGGCTGCCGCCAAACGCTTTAAAAGGGTGACCGACAACTTTAAAAAACATCAGCTGTATGAAAAAGCGCTGATTCAGTTCGGAGAGTTGCAGACCATTCTTCAAAAAGAGTTCGGGATAAAGCTGGAAGGAGGGGCGACTTCCGCAACCCTCTTGGCGAAGCTTAAAAAAGCCGATGAATTGTTCCAGAACGATCAGTATGAACAAGCTATCAAACCATATCTGAACGCCTTGCGCGAAGGCAGATTGTCGGGCAAAGCCCCGGAAATCGGCCTGCGACTCGCCTATTGCTATGCCAAAACACAACAATATCTTAAAGCTCAGGCCGTCAGCGATTATGTTCTAGAAGCGTTTCCGGACAGTAAACGGGCGGCGGAGGCAGTTTTGTACGTCGGAAGCCAACTTTATGAGAAAGCGAAAAACACCGAAAATGTTGCCGAAAAAGAAAACCTTATCAGCCAGGCAATGAAGATCTGGGATAAGTTTGTATCTGCTGCTCCGGATCACCCGAAAGCACCCGATATTGCCTTTGCCATTGCCGAAAATCAGTACAGAATAGCCAGCCAGGCAGCGGCGCGTCTGGAAAAAACCAAAGACCCGCAGAAAAGAAGAGAAGTTAAAAATAAAGCCGAAAAACTCTATAGGCAGGTAATTCCCTATTACGAACGCTTAATTGAAAAATTTCAAACCTCGCCTCGCGGTATTCGAGCATATTATAAGCTTGGTTGGGTATACTATGCCCTTGAACAGAAAAAACAGGCAGCTGAGGCTTTTCTTAAGTATTATGTGCTGGAAAATAATCCGGACCGGGCCGGTGACCGTATAAGGGCTAAATACTACGCCGCTCATCAGCTGATGATGTCGGATACACCCGCTCGCGCTATCGGGCATTTCCAGGAGTTCATTAAACTCATTGAAGACGGCAAGATGATGGGGATAAAAACCGCCGATGTCGACGCCCAAAAGCTTAAGATTAATGCCGAGAGTTATCTGGCATGGGCGTATGACATGACAGCTGAGACGCTACAGCCCGATATAAGCAAGATTGACGAGCAGATCCGAAACTTGAGGCAGCAAATAGCAAAGCTTGAGGCGCAGTTGGAAAATCAACAAGCCGATAAAAAGGCGGCGGAAGAGTTTATTGCTGACACCGAAGAAGCATGGCAAACCCAAAAGAAAAAAATAACTGCGGACCTGCCAAGCCCGGAAGCTCAAGCGCGTGTACAGTTTAAGGACGACTTGGAAGAGGCCGGCTCCGAACAGGACAAGGCGCAAGTCAGAGCCCGTATGGAAAGTGAGGCTGAAAAGAATCGGGAACAGATTCTTACTACGCTGTCGGGTGAAAAACAGGAATTGGAAAAAACCAAAGCCTCGGTTCAGCAACAGTATCTTGCCGATCGGAAAGAAATCAAAAACCTGGAAGAAAAGCTGCGCAAAACTCGGGAAACAATCACAGACCTCCAAAGCCAATATGATGATGTCAACGAAAAGCTGAAAATTCGTCAGAAGGAAATAGCCGAATCCAGAGCTCGAGTGGAAGAATTAGAGACGAAGATAGCCGAGGCGCAAGAGAAATATAAAAATGCTCGGGAAGCTTTCCAGCAAGGTAACGCAGAAGAAAAACGGAAAGCGCGGGCAATGGGGATGGAAGTTCAAAAACAGCTGAGCGAATGGACCCCCCAACTCAAAAACGCCCGCAATAAACTTGCGATTTTAACCACAGAGGAACAACAGAAAGTATTGGAGGATTTACGAAACCGCAAAGCAGTCCTCCAAGCCGATATTCAGAAAAATAAAAGTGCGGCCGCAGACCTTGAAAGACAAAGTACCTTATTGGAAAAAGAGGTGGCTATAGCGGATGCACGTAAGCAAGCCCTGCAAAGAACGATCGAAAGAATAGAGTTGCAGCGTGAATTAGTTCAAGTGCCTGAAGACCAACGGCAGCAACAAGCAGAACAAAAAGGGTGGAAAGAGGTGCAGACGGCTGAATTGGCAGCTTATGAAGAAGTCAAAAACCAACGGATTGCTAAAGGCCGAATTATGCTAGCGGCCGCCGAAAAAGATATCAAAAATAAGCAGGAAGAAATTGCGCAAAAACAGACAAGGGTCAGTAAACTTAAACAGAAAAAAACGCCGATTGTTGAAAAAATTGAGAAATGGAAAGAAAAGGCGGCGCAAACATATATTGCCTTTATTGAACAGTATCCAAAATCAAAGCATGTACCAAGTAATCTGGGGCGGCTTGGTACTAACTTTATGGAGCGTGGAGAATACCAAAAAGCGGAAAAATACTTAAACAAGCTTGCGCGCGATTATCCTGAGGCCAAAGCCCTGGAAACAGCCATGTTCAGCTTGGCGAAGGCCCAGCTTGAAACCGGTCGGAAAGAAGAAGCGGCTGCGAGCTTCAAAAAAATACTACAAGACAAACAAACGCTGGGTGTCGGAAGCCTGAGTTATATTGCCCGCGAACTGCTTGACGCCGGCTACCCGGAAATAGCTCTCTCAGCTGCTGAGGAGCTGTTGCGGCGAAGCAATACAGAGTCTCACGAAGACTATGAGCAGCTAAGCGGCAAAACCAAAGAAACCTTGTTGTACCGTGCCGGTGTGGCTGCTTTTAAAGCCGAACAGTACAAGAAAGCGGAAAAGCACCTCTCCCAACTCTTGGAAGTTAATGAAAAAACTTCACGCTATTTTGAGGTAAAAATGATCTTGGGCCGGGCAAAGAGGCTTATGTCCCCCCCGGATCTCTCAGGCTCCCGGAATGACATGATTGATGTTGTACAATATTCGGACGATCCTATTCTGCAAAATCGGGCAATCTTGGAAGCGGCAAAGACCTATATCGCTATGGGTACCGCCAAAAGCGTGAACCAGGCTCTCGGCCAGATCGGCCAACTGACGCTGGTGGCTGACGGAGAAGCCCTGATCCTGGCTAATGAAGAGAAAAAAGAAAATCTGCCGCTCTTGGAAGAAGCCTTCTATCTCAGTGCCAAATGTTATGCACTACTGGGGAAGAAAGAACAACGGGATTTGATGACCGAAGCTTATCAAGAAAAATATCCCAATGGGAAATTTTTGGATGAGTTGAATAATTTGCCTGACCAAAAATACCAAACCAAGAAACCTGCACCGACCGCCGAGGAAAATTAAGTATGATCAAGGAGCTTGAACCAATGAAAAAAATATTTTTGCTGGCCGTGTTTATGACTGGTTGCTTGTGGACTTTTGAGTCTAAGGCTGAAAAGCCGTATGTCATTGACCAATCCGGAAAAAAAATGGAAGGTGACGCAATTCAAGTTGATCAGCAGGGGAACGTAAGACTGAAAAAGGGACAAGCTGTAAGAACTTTTTCCCGCAATAATTATCAGGTAGCCTTTATGCCCAAGCCACGGAATGTTGAAAAAATGGAAGCAATGCTTGAGCAGCAACGCTACGATGTAATTCTGGAGAACGGGGGTGCTGTCTTCGATAAATACAAGTATTTGGGGTGGGCTGGCAGAATAACCTATATCCGCGTTGAAGCGTTGCTTGCCAATGGGCGGGCGAAACAAGCCTTGCGCTTGGCCGAAAGCGCGGAGCGCTACGTTACAAGGGGCAAAGCCCAGCTGAATATGGCAAAAACCAGCGCCTTGTTGAAGTTGGATCGCTTCGAAGAAGCCGAAAAATATTTGGTGGAACTGAAAAAATCGGCCACCAATGAAATTGCCGCTTTTGCATTTAACGCTACGGGTAAGCTGTTGGCACAAAAAGGCCGGAAAAAAGATGCGGTGCTGGAGTACCTGAAAACCGTTCTGGTAATTAAGCCGGGAACCGCCCCGCATGAACAGGAAATTGCTCGGGAGCAAGTGGCTCAAATATTGGAAGAAATAGGGGATCCGAGATATAAACAATTTGAAAAATAGGCGGTTTAAAACCGGAAGAAGACTTTTTACAATTATTATAATTGAAAAGTAACGAAGCGCTCAAACCTAAAAAAAGGAAAAACAAATGAAGCACATTGTTAGGAAATGGTTGGTAGCAGTGATCCTGGTGGCAGGCCTGTTTGCAGTAAGTGATATTTATGCCCAAGGTGAGGCCGAAGGAGGAGCGTCAGGCGCCAATGTGGAGGAAAGCGCTGGCGGAGGACAGCCCGGGTTCGTTAAAATTGTCTTTCAGGGTGGAGCGGTCAACCTGATTATCTGGTTCATGATTTTTGGTACTTCAGCGGCAACTATTGCCCTGATTATCGATGCCCTGATTACGGTGAAACGTGATAAATTGCGGCCCGAGGAGCTGGTGGAAGGCGTTCGTGAATCATTGGACGAAGGTGATCTCGATGCGGCCGTTGAAAGTTGTGAAAGCAATCCCGGTCCCTTGTCCAGTATTCTGATGGTCGGGTTCTCGAATATTTCTGAAGGATTCGATGTTATTCAGGATGCGATTGCCTCCGCGGCTGAAATGGAAACCGAAAAACTGCTGCAGCGGGTTAATTATCTGAACCTCTGCGGTCAGATTGCACCTATGCTCGGCCTGCTTGGTACCGTTACCGGTATGGTCAAAGCCTTCGGCGGCTTGGGGGGCGCTACCGGCGGTGCAAAGGCGGCCATTCTCGCCAGCGCTATCTCCACCGCCTTATGGACGACCGCAGTAGGGCTGATGATCGCCGTTCCGGCCTTGTTGGCCTATACCTTAGTGCGGAACCATGCAACTAGAATTATCCTGGAAATTGAAGCTACCGTAACCGACCTTATTAAGGTCTTGAGAAATGCGGAAGTGGAAGAAGGTGAAGAATACGCTGAGGAAGAATTTGCCGAAGAAGAATAATTGTAGTAGGGTAACAATATGAGAAAACGCAGTAGCAGTTCAGAAGGGTCGACACCGGTTGCGTCCCTGATTGATGTGGTCTTTCTGCTGATCATTTTCTTCGTCGTTACAGCCGCGGCGGATAAAGAAGTGGTTGACGAGAGCATCAATTTGGCGCAGGCCAAGTATGCAGCGGCGATTGAAAAAGAGCCCCCCACTCAGATTACGATCAACGTCAGAGACAACGGAAACATGAATATTGCCAATGTGCCTATTACTGAAAGTCAGCTTTCCTATATGCTACAAAGTCACTGGAATGCCGGGGAACGGGATCTGCCGATTCTGATCCGTGCGGATGCAGAAACTGAGTACAGGCATATTGACAAGATTCAAAACATTATAAAAGAAAACGGTTTCATACGCGTTAAGCTTGCGGCAAGGGCCCAGTAATAGCGCTGGTATCGGCTTGTGCCCGAGGGCGGCCGGAATCAACATCGACCGGCAAGAAAGGCGAAGTAAAGTCCTTTGTGTGATGTAGTCTTGGCGAGAGCGAGCGGTTGATATTTCAACTCTTTAGAAAGGGTTTGGGTGTAGTGTAAAAGTAAAACACGGAGACCGGCATGATTACCGGCGCGGCGCAGGAACAAAACCTGCAGACGGCGGTCTCAAAGGTAAAGAGCGTCCTGTTACTCTAGGGCGGGAGCTTAGTATGGCATTAGGAAAAAAAAGAGAAGAAGCAGAAGACATTGAAGTACCGATGTCGTCTATGATTGACGTGGTATTTCTTCTTCTGGTGTATTTCATTGTTACCTATCAGATTGAAAAACCCGAGGCCCACTTGGCCGTTAACCTGCCGGGTGCCCCGCCGCCGAACACTGAACAGGAGCCGCCTCCTCCTCCAATGGAATTGCAGGTTCATAAAGATAATTTTTATTTTCGCGGCAGGGCTATGAGCCTAGATAAGATCAGGCGTAGCCTCACGGTTTTGGCGGAGAGTGATCCGTCAACCACGCTGGTCATAAAAGTTCGGGAGAATGCACCAGCCGAGAGTCTCATAAAGCTGTTGGACAGGTGCAAGGCAGCCGGTTTGACAAACCTGAATGTGGTTACCATTTAGAAATAGTACGAAAAAGACCACAAAGCGAGTTTAAGAAAGCCCGTAAGCAAAAGGTGTAAATCATGAATGACAATAATTTGCCAGATGAAGAAATGGATACCCAGGAAGACTTATACCTCAGTTCCGAAGAAATTATGGAGGATTATCGTCGCCGGCAGATGATAGAACATATGACCGGACCGATGATTTCCATAGTCCTTCATGTGGCGGTGATTATCGTGCTGGCGGTGTTTATGGTGGGTAAAAGCGACGAAGATATTGCTGCGGTGGAGTTCAAAGTCGAGGAAATGAAGGTCAAAGAGGTTGATGAACCCGAGATAGAAAAAGACCTGAAAGAAATAGAAGATGAGATGGTTGATGATCCGGTGCCGACAGTAGAAAAACCAAACGTCAAAGCGGAAGCTGTCCAAACCGAAACGACAACAGATTTTGCTGAGAATATGGATGCCGCAGAAACCAATGTCCAAGTTGAAACATTATTGGCAAAACCCACACGCTCCAGATTAACCATGTCGGCGGGCATTTTCGGTAACCGGGGAGAGGGAGGCCGCAAAGATGCCCGGGCTCAGTACGGCGGTAGCAATGCAGCTGAACGGGCCGTAATCAGGGCCTTAGAGTGGTTGAAGAAACACCAGAAAGCGGACGGATCGTGGGATGGAGGAGAAGCCGAGTCCGCTTTGGCGCTTCTGACGTTTCTGGCCCACGGCGAAACGCATGAGTCGAAGGAGTACGGAGAAACGGTCACCAAGGGGATGAAATGGTTGACCAATTACATGCTTAATAAAAACGGCGTCGGTGGTCATGGTGCATACAGGAATGGTATTGCCGCTTATGCCCTGGCCGAAGCCTACGGACTTACCAAGTTGCCTTTGGTTAAACCGGCCATGGAAAAAGGTTTGCGTTATATAGTTGAAGGACAACAGCCGGGCGGCGGTTTTAATTATAAGTATAGGAAAGGCGGCCGTTGGGATTTGTCGGTTGCCGCTTGGCAGTTTCAGGCGTTGAAGGCTGGAAAGGCCGCCGGGGCGGATACCGAAGGCATGGACGAAGCCATAGCTAAAGGGATAAAATGGCTTAAGGAAGATAACTTCGCAAACGGCAATTTCGGATATTCTAAACCGGGGGGGGCTAGGGGAAGCGGTGCTATGCAGGGAGCCGGGACATTGGTCTTGCAGTTACTGCACGAAAACGAATCTCGGCAGGTGGAAGCCGGTCTTGACTGGATAAAAGAAAATTATGTCCACAGTACAGAAGATCCGCCCAAATGGCCGCACTATGCATGGTATTACCAGACGCAGGCCATGTTTCACGGAGGCCGGGGATATTGGGGGGATTGGAACAAGTCATATTCACCGATGATTACCGATGCCCAGATCGTCAATGAGAAGGAGAATACTGGACACTGGGAACATTGGGAGGGGCACGAACGTGTTAACAACGTATATTCAACAGCGTTGTGTGCGCTCAGCCTGCAGGTTTATTACCGTTACTTGCCCACTTATAAAGAGATAAAACAACCCGATAAGAAGAAAAAGAGCGCTTTGGATTTCGATGAAGAAGACGAAGACTTGGGGCTTGATTTGAATTAACCCCGGCTTCCCCCTTGAGCCCCCACTTGGATAATTGGCGGTCATTTTGTTTTATGAGTAACCCCTCATCTGCGCCTGATTTCATTTACGGCCTTAATCCTGCCTTTGAAGTATTGCGTGCCAAGCGACGCGAGGTTTACCGGGCCTATTTCAGTCCGAATGCGTTGCGCAACCCTCGCCCTAAAAAGCTCGCCAGCCTGTGTGAACAACGAGGCATTGGGGTTGAGAGCCGGGAAAAAGGCCGGCTTATACATATAGCTGGCAGCCGTGAACACCAAGGTGTGGTTCTTGAAGTCTCCCCCTACCCTTATGCCGCATTTACCGAAATCATCCAATCCTCGAACCGATTAGTGTTGCTTGATAATATTGAAGACCCACATAATGCGGGCGCTATTCTCCGAACCGCCGAAGTCTTGGGATATCCCGGCATTCTCCTCCCCCGCAAAGGCGTGCCGCGAATCTATCCGTCGGTCGTTAAAGCTTCAGCCGGGGCCACTGAACACTTGCGGATTGTCCGCGAAATGAATGCTACGCAATATATAAAAAAACTTGCGGCCGATGAAGCGGAATGGCAGGTGGTGGCGCTTGACGCCGCCGGTGATATGGCACCGCATCAATATCAACTCCCGCCTGAAACTAATTTGCTCCTGGTTATCGGGGGGGAAAATAAAGGCGTACATCAATTTATCCTCAATAACTCCAATGCCGTTTTGAAAATTACGCAGCATGGTAAGATCAATTCCCTGAATGCTTCGGTCGCTGCCGCTATCGCTATGTATTCTCTGCAAAACTGGGATGGTTGATCATGAATGACGGCGGCAATCTATCGCGGGCTGTCAAACCCGTAATCTCCGCGGTTGCGTCCCATACGCCTCAGAAAAAGCAATCTGTTGCACAATATGACCATTCTGTCCCACCGCCTATACCCTGGACTTCTCCCGCCCGAAGCTCGGCGGCCCGGATGCTTCTCGCATTTGTTGCTGCCATATCTGCCATATTGCTCCGGCCATCTGCAGGTGCCGCCACCGATAACGGGAAAGAGGTAATTGCTGAACAGAAAAAAAATATCATTGAACGACCGTATTACAGCTATCGGCAAGAGATATTCCGCAAATACGCCGTGAATATGCTGGTGCGCCAAACCCCGGAGCGGGGCTTGCAAACACTTGTTCGTCTGTTCCGAAACGAATTTAAAGAAGGCGATAACCAATTAAATTCACGCCGTCGCCGACAGATATATTTACGAGCCGCAGATGCCTACGGCCTTTTGCGTCTGGCTTACAAACATCGGAACCAAGTTGAATTTGATGATGAAGTCACACGCTGGTTCTTCGATTCCGCCCAAAATCTGCGGGTGTTCCTTGCCGTTTTATCCCCGCGGGACAACTTCCCGCAGGGCTGGCAGATCATTGGCGAACTTTACCGGCATGCCCCCCGGAGCCGGTCAAGGTACCGCCGCCTTATACTCGCCCTCAGTGTGGTTTGGGACCAATCCCGGCCGTCGCTTCATCATCAAATGGGGGGAATGCGCCCGGCTTATAAGCCGCGGATCACGGAGCGCTATGACTATTTTAAAAACCTGTATGCGCAGCGCCATGCAAAAGTGCGATATAATGTTTTATCTACGTCGGCATTGACTTTTGTGGTCGATACCCCGGTGCCTCTTTCGGAACTCAAGTGGGTGCGCAAAAATGTCGACGGCTACGGCCGTGACTGGGGTGATAAATTTACTGAAATTAGCTATCGCCACGATCGTATACAACGGGAAATATACCAGTGGCCGCACGGCCCTTACACCTTGGCGGCCATCAAAAAGGAAGGCGGAATTTGCGTGGAGCAGGGCTATTACGCCACCCTTACCGCTCGGGCTTTCGGTATTCCCGCCCTCTTTTTCGTCGGGCAGGGGCGCCGGGGACCGCATGCCTGGGTGGGGTATATGCAACCGCGCGGCGACTGGACGTTGGATGTCGGACGGTATGAAAAAGACCGGTATTCAACCGGGCACGCAATTAACCCGCAGACCAACATGCCAATGACGGATCATTATTTGCAGTATATGTGTGACCGGACCGCCAACGCGTCGCGTTACCAAATGGCCGCGGCCTATGCCCAGCTGGCGGTTACTCTGGTCGAAACGGGCTTTGTGGAAGCTGCAACGAAAGCCGCCGCCCGCAGTGTCAGCGAACTGGCAATCTATGAAAAACCGTGGCGCATACAGGAGGCTGTTCTACGTCGCAAAAAGGACACCGAAACCCTTATGCGATTGTTGGATAATAAGGCGAAAGTTTTCGGCCGATACCCGGACTTTGTCGCCAATATACGCCGCAAGCAGGCAAATATTCTGGTGGCGGCAGGGTTGGAAAACCGCGCCCGTTATTTTCTGCAACGCCACAAAAGCCTGGTCGCCGACAATCGTGATGACCTGCAGCGCTTCCTTGCCAATGAGCAGATACGCTTGGCCTATGCCGATGGAAAATACGATTTGGCCCGGCGCCGCTTCGAAGATCTGTTGCGGGATCAGGAGAATGAAGGCAGTAAAATGCTGGGGCTACTTGAAGCCTATGTGGAATTTACCACACAGACCGATCAGGAGCGCCGGGGAGCGCTTTTTCTGGAACGATACATACCCAGCCTGGCTCGGCGTGCTAATGGCGCTCAGAATCGCCGGATTCTCCTTGGCTTCTTGGTCCAGGCTTACCGCAAGGCCGACATGCCCGGGAAAGCCGAACGCATCGAACGCGATTTAGACTGAAATATCGCGAGCCATTTACCTTATCGACCGCTCCTCGTTCAAGGGCTCTATCCGAAAGTTAAAATCTACCTGCCTGCCGCCGATATCAATAGAGATTATGGTATTCAGGCGGGTCAGGAGTAACCGGTAGGGGATTCGTACTTCATCGGTCGAAGTGGTAATAGCGACATTGACATCCCCCAGAAGATCTTCAGCTTCTCGCACAGAAAGTATCAGATTGCGTAAGCGCTCAAGCTTTTGCAGAAAAGGGCGGTCAAAGTCGTATTCGCGGTGACAGACGGGGCAGGTCACCCGTCCGTTGGACTCTTCAAGGTCCAGAATATTGAATTTTATTACAGATTCACAGTCGTCATCCAGGCAGATAAAATCTACTACAGCCCGCAGCTCTCGGGGTGCGGACTGCGCCGTCTCGGTGGTTGCCATGATCAATCTCCAGAATTTGTTTGGGAAATATTTCTTATTCGTTCAATTACAGGTGGATGTGAATAATGTAGAAATACGGACATCGGGTGCGGGGTTAAATTAGATAAATTATCACTTGAAAGTTTTTTTAGAGCGTGGATGAACGCCCCCGGTTTAGCAGTGGTCTGTACCGCGAATACGTCAGCCTCGCGCTCGTTTTTGCGACTGAAGACATTGAGTAAAACAGCAAGGATCATTTCTATCGGCGAATACAGCAGGCTGAAAAATATTAAGCCGGCATAAACCGGTGTATGCGGTGGCTCAAATCCAAAGGCGGCGAACAGGCCGTTGCTGTTAAGAAAGATCGAGAGTAAAAAGAAAAGAACACCCGTGTGCAGAATATTAAGCAGCATTCCCTTCAGAATGTGTTTCTTTTTGTAATGTCCTATCTCATGCGCGAGAATCGTTAACAGCTCATCTATGGTATGGCTTTTGATCAGGGTGTCAAACAAGGCAATACGTTTGTTTTTACCGAAGCCGGTGAAAAAGGCATTTGATTTCGAACTGCGGCGTGAGCCGTCAATAACGTAGAGGCCCTTTAGCGGGAAGTTAATGTTCTGGGCATATTCAGTTATGGCCGCTTTCAGGTCACCCTCTTCCAGCGGCGTAAATTTATTGAAGAGAGGCATTATCCAGCGCGGCGCTGCAAATTGTATTAGAAGTGTGAAAGCCGTGGTAAAAGCCCAGCAATACAGCCACGCCAAGTCACCCGCATATTGAAAGAATGCTATCACCGCGGCCATAAGAGGCGCTCCGAGAACCAGGGCCAGTAAAGCAATTTTCAAAATATCGGCGCTGAAAACCCAGGGGGTGGTTCGGTTGAAACCGAATCTGGCCTCTATAACAAACGTTTCGTAAATACGGAACGGCAACCCTAGAAGGAATTTTCCAACCACAAGCAGTCCGGTATAACCAAGGCCCATAACGATTGCGTTAGACCAATTTTCCGGTAGCCAG
Organism: Lentisphaeria bacterium; assembly: GCA_046482565.1. GTDB lineage: Bacteria > Verrucomicrobiota > Lentisphaeria > Oligosphaerales > MVZH01 > JAWOEV01. The sequence continues at coordinate 13,790 of JAWOEV010000165.1, forward strand.
CCACTCACCAGTTTATCAAGATAGACAAAGCCGCCGGCCAGCCAGAAAGCCAACAGGACTGCAAGGTTGAAAGTTGAAACAATTAGAGAAAATCGAGTGTTGGTCTGTTCGTAATCCTGAGACTTGCGGTATTTCTCAGCATCATACTGATCTTTGAACTCCGGCGGTAATTCCTTTTTCAGTGACCGGAGGTTGAGGCAGTCACTGATCAGGTTCAGCAGATAATTCGCGCTCAGGGCGACCAGAATGATGATGAAGTATAGGTTGAGTTCGATATTCATACAGCTATACTGTAATCACTTTTTCCGGGTTTTCCCGTTGATACACTGTCCTTCCGGTGCAATACCGTCTACAGGTGGACATAATAATTTCAGTCACTGCTACCGGTAAAAGAGGGCACAAATTCCTCTTCCCACCCCCAACCCTAGCCCGAATTTCGCAGAAATTCGGGCTAAGGTGGAAATTACGCCCGCGGATGCGCCTGGTTATAGACCGCAATCAGGCGTTCGGCGGTAACATGTGTATAAATTTGGGTGGTTGACAGGTTGGCGTGGCCAAGCAGTTCCTGTACACTTCGCAGATCGGCACCGGCATCCAGAAGGTGGGTTGCAAATGAGTGACGTAAGCCGTGCGGAGTTAAGTTGGGTGGTAATTGCGCCTGTTGCAGGTAGCGCTTGAAATTACGCTGCACAGTCCGCGCGGTTAAGCGTTCACCCCCGTAATTGATGAATAAGGGGCCCTCGGTGCGGCGACCTCCCAAGCTCTCCTTGTCCCGGGCTTCGAAATAAGCACCCAAGGCGGCCAGAGCCGGACCGCCTAAAGCACAAAGCCGTTCCTTGCGACCCTTGCCTCTGACCACAAATGAGCGCGAAAAAAAGTCGATATCCGCAATATCCAGCCCGATAACTTCACTTATACGCAAGCCTGCACTGTAAATCGTTTCGAGGATTGCCGTATCGCGGACGCCTGCAAACATCGCACGGCGGTTATCTCTGTCATTGGCAGTGGGCGGTCGTTGACGCCAATAAGCTTGCGGGGCTTCCAGCAGCCGTGCGACCTGTTCTTTAGAGAGTACTTCCGGCAATCGGCTGGGGGCTTTGGCGGAAGGCAGACTGCCAAACGGGTTGCCGGGAAGTATACCTTCACGCACTAAATAACGGGCAAAACTGCGCAGGCTGGAAATCTTGCGTTGTATAGAGCGTCGGGCCAAGTCACGCTTCTGCAATTGAACGGTAAAGCGCCGGGCGGCTGCCACGTCCAGCCCCTGCCAGTCAACTCCGCTTTCACGGATGTGCCCTTTCCAGGCCGCGAAAGCGAATTGTGTGAGATCCCGCAGGTAGTTTTCGATAGTATGGGGCGAGGCATCGCGCTCAGAGCGCAAATACTGCAGGAAGCCACGGACCGAGGCGTCGTTCAATACCGATCGCCGCAACTTGTCGTCATTCGATGCTGTTTTGTCGACTGGCATCCTGCAAATCCCGGTTCGCGTCGCCGAAGGCGACCTGTTCAGCCATATACGAGCTGCGCACGAGGGGGGCGCTTACCACATGGCTAAAACCGTATTCTTCCCTGGCAATCCTCCCCCACTCCTCAAAAACCTCGGGCGTGATGTAATGGTCCACCGGCCAATGGCTGGATGACGGGGCCAGATATTGACCGATTGTCAGGATCTGGACGCCTTGTCCTTTAAGGTCGGCAAGGAGCTGGTGTATTTCCTGAGCCGTTTCGCCTAGGCCCAGCATGAAGCCCGATTTTACCAGGGTTTCCGACGCTGCGGAGCTGTGTGCTGCGTGGTTTAATACCGAAAGACTGCGGCAGTAGTCAGCGTCCGGGCGAATTTGCGGTGACAACCGGGCGCAAGTCTCAATATTGTGGTTGTAGACATTCGGCCGGGAGGCCAGAACAGTATCTATGGGTTCCTGTTTTCCGGCAAAGTCAGGGGTGAGTACTTCAATGCCGATGTGCGGAAAACGGCAGCGCAGGCAATTAACCACCGCCGCGAAATGAGCCGCGCCGAAATCAGGCAAATCATCCCTGGTGACGCTGGTCAACACGACGTACTTAAGACCAAGTTTTTCCACGGCTTCAGTGATATGCTGCGGTTCGGCTGGATCCGGTTTCGTGGGGACGCCGTGCGTGACGTTACAAAACTGGCAATTGCGTGTACACGTGTCTCCGAGGATCATGAATGTGGCGGTGCCGCGTTCCCAGCATTCACAGAGATTGGGGCAGGCCGCTCCTTCACATACGGTGTGCAAATTTAAATCCCGCAATAGTTTGCGCAGGCGGCGCCTAGGCCGTGCCCCGCGAAAGGAAACGTGAAGCCAAGGCGGCAGATTGGGGCGTTCGGGCTTCATAAGGGAAGTATCTTGTCCGTGTTACAGCTTGCCGAGGCGCTTGAGAATGCCGAGAATATCACTGTCAGCCGCGCCGCTTTCTTCCGCCGCCTTTTTGGCTTCATTTTCCAGGTTTACTTCGAGCCGCGGCAATGAAACATGCTGTTTCAACGATTTCCGCAACTTGGCCTGGGTGTGCTGGTGTGAAATGCGGTTGAAATCCTCGACCAGCTCGGTGGGCTTGCGCGAATACAATACCGAAACATTAATGAAAGGCTTGTCAAGCTCAGGGTTTTCCACCACTCCATAATCAGGGCTGACGTCGCTCTCGGCGAAGTATTGCAAGATATCATAAAAGAAGCTCGCGTCGGTCCCCGGCGGAACTTCAAGCATAAAAAGTGCTTCGATAGCTGTATCCGGAGCCAGCAGATACGGATTGAGGTTGTCCTTAAACTGCTTATCAAATGCCGTTTCCGGATCATAATCAAAATAGGTGAAATGATTGAAGTAAGGCTTGGCCGTGTAATGAGCAAAATCTTCGTAATCTATGTGACCGTCAACGAGAGTTAAGGCGTCACTTTTCTCTGGGATGGACATAAATACATTTAGGGAGTCCATCAACATCTGGTTATAATCATCCTCGGCTAAGCGACTTTCAAATTTGAGCTGGTTAGAAAAAAGGCAGATGTTGCCGGTATTGCCGCTGTCAATGGCTTGTGAGAGCGGACCCTGCAGAAAGTTTGTAGTGTTGGTTACAAATTCGGCCGGCTCAAGGTTGGCATAAGGAAGAATTAAGCCGAACATGGTTTTTTCATGTGAAGGTACATCATCGCGTGCCGCCAAATCCTCGAGGATGCTGGCGGTGATGCCGTTGCCGGTCCCGCCACCCGTCGAGCTGAACACAAAGTTGCCGCGAATGAGGTGCAGTATCTCGCGCTTGACCGACAGGAATGCATCTCGCCCGATCTGCGGGCTTTTGCGGGAACCGCGCAGTTGGCCGTTCGCAGAATGCACCACCGCAAGAATACGATTTTCGCAGGGCAGCTTATTGAGCTCCGTTTCAGAGACATTTAGTATAGTGGTTCGCGGGTCGTATTTATAGGCTATCTTGCTACCTGCTCCGCCGATTCCGAGTGTCATCTTACTGCACCTCCAGAAATATTGATTTTCGAGGCGAAAACGCCTCTTGAAGAACGAGAGTTTCCAAGGCCTTGGCACCGTATTTGGTTATGTAGATGTTTTTGCGGTTTCCTTCGTCGCGAATGTCGATGAAACGTAGCTTCTCCAGCGAGTCCAGGATAGCCGTAGCCGTTTGCTTTGTACGCGTTATCCCTTGAAATTTTAGGTCGTCAAAACAATTGGTAATATTGTAGCGCACACCGCGATCTTCAGCCGCGGCCCCCCAGTACAGAACCAGGAAATGCGGCTCTTCCAGATATTCTATCTGCTGCTTTAAAAGATCATCCATTGTTTGACGAAACCCTGCCTGCCGGGGTTAATATGCACAAGCTTTTTGTCGTATAATTAAACGTCGCCTGAAAACTAACCCGAACATTGCATGAAAAATGAGATTATGCGAGATATGTATATGAATACCAAAGACTTATACCGCTTGTTAAAAAGTTACACTTTGTAACCCGGTGCATAATCTCATTTTTCACCCGGAGGGCGAAGCAACAGCATCACATCCGCCTACGCTCGGGCAGCTTCGGCGGATAAATCTGACTGCAATACTGTTGCTTCGTGCAAAAACCGGGTTAAGGATGTCCATTCAGAATTCAATATTTCCTAATCACGAGCCAGGTCATTTTACAGAAAACCGTGAAGAACCTTATTTTCTTTGTTCGAAGGATTATGCGGAATTACCGAGGATAAATGGTATATTGTATTTTTACGAAAGAAGACCACAGCCATCCCATGGGATGGTTATCTTGCATTCATTGTCGTTGTCGTAATCGTTGTCGGCATGGTTTAGAGTTCGATTACGACAAGGACGACGACAACGACAACGACGATGACGATGAGAGCGGAAAATGCAAAAAGGGGCTCTCGATATTATCGAAATCCCAAGCACAAAACAATCCAAAACCATCCCATTGCTTCGAGTTGTGGGACGGTTGTGAACGAAGCCACAAGATGAAATCGGCAAAACGACAATCAGACTCGGTGCTGTTGCTGAATATTGGCAATACGCGGACGCAGGTCGGCTTGTATGAAAGCGGGGAGGTTAAGGCAATCTGTGCTTTCGATACCGCTGAGTGGGGCGGCGCTGCGCCTGGGCCGGAGGCCCTGGAAAACTATAAAAAGCTGTCATGTGCGGTCGCTTGCGTAGTACCACAGGCCGCGGCTGCCGTGCGCCGTTATTTCAGCTCCGGGGAAGTGCATTTTGTCAGCGCTGAAAAAATTCGAAACATAGATTTTGGCGGAGTCGATAAAGCCAAATTGGGGGCTGACCGGATAGCTAATGCCGCGGGGGCCGTAAGGCTGGGATTGATCCCCGCGGTAATTATCGATTTCGGAACCGCTATTACGGTTGAAATAGTTGATGAGAACCAGTGTTTTCTCGGGGGTGCGATCCTTCCCGGCAGAAAGCTGCAGAGAGAAGCGTTACACCGTCAGACCGCGCAACTGCCTGAGATTATGCTTGGCAGGGAATTGCCGGAGAGGCCGGGGCAAAATACCCAAGAGGCCATTGGCTTCGGAATCGATAATGGCCTGGTCGGGGCGGTCGAACAGTTGATCAAGAAATCGCTGTTGGTTGTTGCCACCTCCGACAGACAACGCAAAAAGGTGAATCTGCTCTGTACCGGGGGGGATGCCGAATTTTTCGCCGCCCATATTCCGCAGCTCGGGCCGCCGCGACACGATCTTACTTTGCAGGGCTTGGCGGCGCTGGCGGCGGGAAAAAATCAGCACTGAGACAAGGATGTTAAATATGAGTAAAGACTATCAGCATGAACCGTTGAATCAGCAACCGCGGCCGTTATGGGCACCGTGGCGGATTGAGTATATCCGTAGCCCGAAGGAGACGGATTGTTTCATTTGCGATGCTGTCAACGAAGTTGAGGGCCGCGACTATTTAGTCATTGCCCGCGGTGAAAATTGTTTGCTGATGCTCAATGCTTTTCCTTACAATTCCGGGCACGTGCTCATAGCCCCGTACAAGCACGTTGGAGACTTATCCGATCTGGAAGCTGAGACGCGCTATGAAATGATGGATTTAACTATTCGCATGAAAGAGATTATAGCACGGGTGATGCAGCCGGAGGGGTTTAATCTCGGCTATAACCTGGGGCATTCCGCAGGGGCGGGGCTGGCAGAGCATGTCCACGGCCATATTGTGCCGCGCTGGTCGGGGGATGTTAATTTCATGCCCGTCATTGCTCATACCCGGGTTGTTCCGGAATCCCTGGAAGAAACGGCTGAACTGCTGCGTGATGAATGGGAGAAGGCAGACGGATAGCCCAAGTTTCCCAACTTGGGCTATAAGTCGTTGCTGCGCAACGACCGATTTTCTTGTGGCACTAAGCCGCTGAAATGAAGCTGCTTTTGTTGCAAATCAATGACTTATGAAACAAAATTCTCAAAAATTTTGTTTTACCCCGAAT
>JAWOEV010000168.1:0-12523 GCA_046482565.1 Lentisphaeria bacterium
ATTCTGGTAAAGACTGAGGAGCAACTCATTGTTATTGACGAACAGGAAACTGTTCAAACCCAAGTGCCATTTGAGCAGGTGGCCAGTATCTACTGCAGGAACCTTGTGGGCAACGGTATACTCGAGGCTATCGGAAAAGACCACTCCAGGACCGACCTTCTGCGTTATTCCCAGACGCTTGCCGAACCATTTGCCCAGCTTGCTCAACGGCTCAACCAGGAACTCGGCCTTGGTGAAGAGGAACAACAGGAGCAGGAAGAAGAAGCCACCAAAGCATCCGGGGGTAAACACGAACACAAGCATGCAAGATGTCCGAAATGCGGCCATCCGTTGCAACACCTTTCCGACCCCTGCCCGCATTGTACCAATAAAAAACGGATTTTGAGTCGCCTGATCGGATACTTATTCAGGCATAAACGTTTGCTCTTCTTGGGATCGCTGACCAGTCTCGCCGCGGTCGGCATCAATCTAAGCCCGCCGATTCTCATCCGATTGCTGATCGATAAGGCGCTTACCCCCACCGACTTGCCGGAGGCCGTCCGCCTGCAGCGGGTTTACATACTGGTGGGAATTTTCCTAGTCCTTATACTGATCCGGGTAGCAGTTCAATACGTTCGCATCCGAACCATGAGCCAGCTGGGCGCCAAAGTGGTCATGGATCTGCGCCGTGATTTATTCCGCTCACTGCAACGCTTAAGCCTCAGCTATTATGATACTAACCACACCGGACGGATTATGTCTCGTGTTTTAAACGATACGCGCCACGTCCAACAGTTTGTTGTAGGAGGGCTGCAGCAAGCTGGTATCCATACCCTCATGGTGATCGGCATCCCGATAATTATGCTTCAACAAAACTGGCATCTCGCCTTGATTGCTCTAGCGCCGATCCCGATTGCAGCCTATCTGGGCAAGTTTTTCTCCGGACGCTACAAAACCGCGTTTCGGAAGTTAAAACGCCGTGTTGCCACCCTCTCCGCAGCCGTTTCGGATGCTGTATCAGGTATTCGCGTCGTTAAATCATTCAGCCAAGAGGAGCGCGAGACAGTTCGGTTCGACCAAAAAGCAACTGATATTTACCATGCTCATCTTTCGGCAGCGGAAACGCGGGCATTATTCAACCCGACCGTGATATTTGTCATGACGTTCGGCTCTTTGATAGTCTGGCTTCTCGGCGGGCGCTGGATCGTTCTCGGTGTAGGGACCCTGACTACAGGCATGCTGGTGCAGTTTATATCGTATATGAACCAGCTACGCGCCCCTGTGCAACAGCTTATTCAGCTAACCGAGGTATTTCAGCAGAGCGCCACGTCTGCGGAAAGGGTTTTCAATATCATGGATATGCCCAGCGAAGTCGGTGATCATCCAGACTCTCGGGATCTGAAGAACATTCAGGGGCAAATAGAATTCAGGGATGTCTCTTTCAAGTATAAAGACGGCGAACGAGTACTCAAAAACATATCTTTCAACTTGGAACCCGGTAAGATGCTCGGCCTGGTCGGCGAAACCGGCTCCGGCAAAAGCACCCTGGCCTCGCTTGTATGCCGCTTTTATGACCCCACTCAAGGACAAGTACTCGTTGACGGGATTGACCTGAGGGATATCAAGGTGCAATCCCTGCGCGAACATATCGGCATGGTCCTGCAGAGCACTTTCTTATTCGCCGGGACGATCCGGGACAATTTGGTATATGGAAAACCGGAGGCATCCGAACGGGATATTGTGGAGGCGGCCAAAGCCGCCAACGCCCATGAATTCATTATGCATTTGCCCGATGGTTATGACTCCCAGGTAGGTGAGCGGGGCTCGGGCCTCTCAGGCGGCGAGAAACAGAGGATAGCAATTGCCCGCGCCATCCTCAAAAACCCCGACATTCTCATCCTTGATGAAGCCACCTCGGCCGTGGATACCGCCACCGAGCAGGCGATTCAGGAAGCCATGGACCGCCTGATAGCCGGTCGAACTACTATCGCCATTGCCCACCGGTTATCAACCTTGCGAAACGCTGACAAATTACTCGTTCTGGAACACGGCGAGATCCTGGAAAAAGGAACTCACCGAGAACTTCTCGAGAAGAACGGCCGCTACGCCAAGCTCTGTCGTATCCAAGCCGAATTCGCCGAATATCTTGAATCATGAGCCCAAAAACATTACTATGACTGACACCCACAATCGCCTGGAAACTGGTGACGTAGTCCTTAACGCTGCTGAAGCCAAATGCCAATACCGGCAAAGCGGCCAGCTGGACATTATCCATACCGACGGTGCGTTCAAAGACGTGCATTTAATACCCACATTCCCGCTAAGCCACCGTAACCTGATGGTGGCGATCCTTAATGCCGACGGAGAGGAAGTTGCCTTTATTGACGATGCCTGCAAGCTCGATTCTGAGTCTAAGCGCAACGTCAAGTACGAAATTGAACGCGCCTACTTTATGCCGAAAATTCAGGACATATATTCAGAAAAAGACGTTTTGGGAGTTATAACCCTGGAGACGCAGACTGACCGGGGGCCGAGAACCGTACAGATCCGCAATGCCCGCCGAAGTATCCGCAAACTTCCCAACAACCGGATTGTCATCCGCGATGTCGACAGCAATCGTTATGAAATTCCGGACTGGACAAAACTCCCGATCTACGGCCGGGATTTGCTTGAACAATATATGTAGGACCAGAATCAACCTAGCGGGGAGCAGTTATACAGAGCACTGGCAGCGGGGCTGATGTGAACCTTGGTATATTGTCTTAAGTTCGTGCAAAAGATTGATTCGCGGATCTTTTTCAGCTTCTTCCCGGTCCTCAGGGGTATTATAACCCCAGTCACAGAGGTATAAACGGACACCTGACAGGGCGGGAACTTTTTCGATGCGGCGCAGGGTTGCCAGCCTGTCCTCGACAAAATGAGTTGGCATCTCCCGAAGGTCGCGTCGCGCCCGTAATTCTTCCAAAATGTCCTCCTTCGGCTTCCCAACATCAAGCCCGAATATGCGATCACGCCCGATTGACAAACCGCCCTTCTTCAGGAGCTTCTCAGCGAAACGGGTCAGTTTCGTTGTGATTATAAATACTTCATGATGTTTTTGCGTCTCTTCAACGGCTTCCAGGGTACCGGGATAAAAGTGGTTTCGACTGAGCCAGTCATCTTCATCGCTTTTGATCCATTCATCACGTGTATCGCTGAAATATCCCAGAAAATCCTTTTTTGCAAGTCCCGTTTCGGCAAGTACTTCCTGCTTGGCTCGTTCAATATCGGTACCGGTCATTTCGCTTGGCTGAACCCCTCGCATGGCCAACCGCATCAGAGGAATCGCCTCATAACCGGTATGAAGATATGGCCGCAAGCGAATAAAACGCTCCATCACCGCCACTGGCGGCTCGGGCGTTGCAATATCCGCGGGCCACACATGGCGGGCGGCGCGCCAGCCACTGACCGCAGTTTCCCGTACGCTGTCGCAGATTACACCATCAAAATCAAGGGCTATAAGAAGAGGATTTTGCTTATTCATAGGAAGTACTTTTTCGTTGTCGGGGGGAATAATTTGCCCCCTTATACGAGACTATTGGGTGGTAATATCCCCGCCGATAGAGCGCATTAGTTCAGCGAAGTCCGGGAAAGTAATGTTGACGGCCTCAGCGGTATCAATCGTCGTCGGGCCGGGCGAATTGAAGCCTGCCAGAGCCAGAGCCATAACCACTCTGTGATCACCGTGCCCGTCTACTACCGCGCCACGCAACTCACTTTGGTAAATAACCAGACCATCCTCCATCTCTTCTAAACGTCCACCCATCTTACCCAGCTCCGCCGCCATCACTTTGATGCGATCGGTTTCCTTGAGCCGGGCATGGGCAACGTTATGCAAGACCGTCTTGCCTTCAGCAAAACATCCGAGCACAGCCATGACCGGCAGGGCGTCAGGAGTATCATTCATATCAATTGTGCACCCGGAAAGTTCAGCCGCAACCACTCGGATTGCATCATCTCCGACTTCCACTTCAGCTCCCATTTGCCGCAGATAATCCAATACCGCCTTATCCCCCTGGGTATCAGCCATATCCAACCCACGACAAACAACCTCATTTTCATTCAACGCACCACCGCCGAAGAAAAAAGTGGCAGAAGAGAAGTCAGCTGGTATTCGCCGATTTACGGGTCGATAAGTCTGTCCGCCGGGAATATTGAAATGCTCCAGACCTTTATGTTCCAGCTCAATTCCTTGGTTACGGAGCCACCAAAGCGTCATTTCCACATACCGCCGTTCGTACAAAAGAGAGAGATCAACCGTACAACTGTCCGGTGCCAGCGGACAGGCAATCAACAGACTGCTGAGATATTGACTGGATTTCGCTTCGATCTCAGTTCGTCCCCCGCGAATACGTCCGCGGATTTTGTATGGCGCACATCCATTGTCGCGTACGGCAACGGCATGTGCGCCCAAGTCATTCAAGGCCTGCAGCAGGGGGCCGGCGGGGCGTTTTTGGATCTGTTCATCGCCGGTAAGGGTAATTTCACAATCTTCCGGCATAAGGGCGGCCATCCCCATAAGTATACGCAGAGTTGTACCCGAATTGCCGACATCAATAACTTTACTGACCGGTTGCGGACGGGGGCCCGCCCCCTGGATCACCCAGTTGTCCGACCGGCGGTCAACTTTAGCACCGAAAGCTTCTACTCCCGCCACTGCCGAAAGTGTATCAGCCGATACCAAGGGGGTTTCAATGACGCTCTCCCCATCCGCCAGAGCCGCTAAAACTAGCGCTCGGATTGTATGCGATTTAGACCCGGGGATATCGACTGTCCCCTGCAGTTGTGATTGCCGACAGTGAAATTTCATAATTTCTCAACAAATCCCCAGCAACTTTTCTACATTGACAAAATGACCGGAGAAAAGCGCCTCGAGTTCTTCTTGCATATCCTCATCTTTGAGAAATGTTTCGACCAGCTCATCATAGAGCTCGGCCGGGACATTCGTGGCCGCACTCGGGGCCCCAGTTTCGCGATCGAAAAGAATAAATTGGATATTATTCTCTGACTCGTTCGAAAAGTCATACAGGAGTTCAACCCGAACGGGGTCAATATCCCCCTCCGGTTTATTGTAAAGCTGATACTTTATGTACTCTATCACGCGGTCATCCCGGCCCGCCGAATGGATAGCAATTTTTTCGATAAAACTGCGCCGGGTTAGCGTCAACCGGCAATCGGGGATAGGTACCCCTTCCTCGCTACCGAAAGTGGAATGGGTTACTTTTATCATTTCCTTCTCAGCTTCCTGCCACTGGTCGCGTTGTTCAACGGGTATGTAATAAATAAGTTTCTGCTTATCATCGTCTCTGAAAACGACTGGTGCTTGCAGGATGAATTTGGTATTGCATTCCGGACACTGTACCTGGTTAAGCGTACCCTGAAAAAGTTGTTCCAGTTCGTCGCTGTCAGGCGTAATTACCGTGACCGGTTTGACTCCATGTCGCTGCTGGCACTTGGGACATTCAGCCTGCTGGCCGGGGGCATTATCATTTTCAAGCTCTGGCATAGATTGATTTCACCTCTTTCTTGCGTGCATATTTAATTTATTGGAACAAAACATCAAAAACGTAATCAAACAAAATAGGGCGTTTTTATAAAAACTCAATAAACTTTTGTTTGACTTGTTTTTCAATTATATTGATATAAACTATATGTCTTTGCCTTGCACCCTGACAGAAACAGGCGGCAGTGTTTTAGCTGTAGGTAAGGCATATTGAAACATAAATCACATACGCTTACATTGGCATCGTTTCAATTTTTTCGTAAGCCGTTGATAAGAAATAGAATGCGCAAATATTTCGCGGCAATATTTTCCCTACATGAAAGAGGGTGAGAGTCCATGCTTTCTGATAATGACACAATGAAAATGTACATGCAGCATATTGCTCAATATGCTCTTGTAACCCCTGAAGAAGAGGTCGAGTTGGCGGCTCAAATTAAGGCCGGCTCGGAAGCCGCCCGGATCAAGTTGATTCGTAGCAACCTGCGTCTGGTGGTCAAAATCGCCCACGACTTTAAAGGACTTGGATTACCGTTGCTGGACCTTATTTCCGAGGGTAACATTGGACTAATGCGGGCGGTTGAAAAATTTGATCCTTCCAAAGGCGCTAAGCTCAGCAGTTATGCCGCCTGGTGGATCAAGCAATCTATGCGTCGGGCCTTGGCCAATCAGTCGCGCACCATACGTATCCCGGTTCAGTCGGCCACAAAGATCAGTAAGATTCAGAATGCCCGGGCCAAGCTTCGAGAAGACCTCGACCGTGAACCTACTAACAGCGAGATAGCCGAAGCGGTTAACCTGACGGAACGTACGGTCTCCGGCTTGCGACTCGGCAAAACCACCACTATTTCTCTCCATGATCCTATCCAGCAAGGTGAAGAAGGTGAATTCCGGGATATTATTCCGGATGACTCCACCATCAGTCCGGATGAAATTGTGCAGGACGATGAAACTCTGCATCACATGCTTGAACTAGTCCAGCACCTGGACGGACGTGAACGCAAGATTCTAATTCTGCGTTTCGGCTTGAACAGCGAACGGCCTCACACCTTGGAAGAGGTCAGTCGTATTATAGGCCGCACCCGTGAACGTATCCGGCAGATTCAGAACCAGGCGCTGGAAAAATTACGTCTGATGCTTGAAGAACAAGCTTCCCCTGAGGATGTCACCGCCGCCGCTTAGCCTCGGGAATAATCATATCGGCGAGGTGCAGTTAAGCCTGTGTCTACCACCCAAAAAAAGAAGCACCTACTGGCGCGCAAAGCGGTCCGCGAACTGCCCGGGGGGGTTTACCGCCTAGCGGTACTTATGATGCAGGCTTTCCGGCGAACGTGGCGGGTTCAACTGGTAGATCCCGGCAACCATGTTGCCAACTCCTTACAGCGTCCGACTATTTTTTCGTGCTGGCACAATCGGCTTATCTTAACCCCGACTGTTATCCCACGCAAAATCAGACTTAATACAGCTGGGCTCGCCAGCATTTCCCGAGACGGCGAATATGCCGCGCAATTGATGCAATCATTCGGCATGCTGATGGTGCGCGGTTCGACAAGCCGCGGCGGCCATCGGGCACTGGTGGGATTGCGGAAAAAACTGCGCGAAGGTCACTCCATCGCTCTTACCCCGGACGGCCCGCGCGGACCACGCTACGAAGTGCAGCCGGGCCTCGTCATCCTCGCTGAAAAGACTGAATGCCCCATTGTACCAATTAGCCTTAACAGCAAGCGGCACTGGGAATTGAAAGGCTGGGATAAGACCCAGATTCCGAAGCCCTTCACGAGAGTCGAAATGCATGTTGGCCAACCTCTTTTTATCCCCCCCGATCTCACCTCCGAACAACGCACAGAACAGTGTGAACGCGTGCATCAAGGGATGATGCAAATCACTGAAGATTGATGCGGACGAAAGAGGCTGCTTCCCACTGAGTCAAAAGCCAAGCCCTATACAGGCGTATGACCACAAAACCAAACGTCGATACTTTTCGCCTGACGTCTTGCAATTTACTAGTACGCCGTCCGGCTTAAAACTTCGCAATGGACGCCGTTTTTTTTCATCGCGCTATCTTTACGCGCCCCCGCAGGCCGTCATCTTCGAAAGTTATGCCCATATCAGTCGCCTTTATATTCTTCAAAGGACCCCTGATCTCCTTCAAAGACTTCGGAGTAGCAGGGCTGCCGCAGGTGGTGGAAGCCATTGTCTGATTTTCTTGATCCCAAACGTACTCCCCATTGCCCGGACATACCAGCAGGGTCTGCCAGTACTCACGATGGAAACTCACTGGGTCTTCGGCTCCGAATTCCCGTTTCCATTCATTAAGGATCGGAAGGTTACCCCATGAACGCCGGCGATAAACTCTTTTAAGGTTTTCCTCATACACCGCCTGCAGTACCGTCAAGGCTCCCGCATCCAGTTGGGCACTGAGACTTTTGCCCAGCCAATCGCGACCGAAACTGGCCGGTTTGCCGGACTCCGCATTTTCCTTTCCGTCCCGGCGTACCAGTGCCCGCTTGATAACATCTTCATTAGGACTGAGGACTAAGGCGTTCGGGGTTATTGCATAGTACACGGCCATATCTTTTTGCCGTTCATCCTCGCTCATACCTTGTTTAGCCTGTTCGGTGGGGCTGACGCGGACATAACTCCCCGCCTCATGCTTGCGAGTTTCCCACGCGGTCATACCGGGGCCGGTTTGCTCAATAAAGCCCCGCAACGCCGCCAGGAAACCGGTCAGTTTAAAGCTGTTCTTGACCTCAACCACCAGCGCAACCGGTATATGCCAACCGTTCTTTTCCATGAACTCTTCAAAAACCTCTTCCTTGTCATCAGCACTTTTCGCTTTCTGACGCAAGTCATCCCATAACGGGTCCTCATCGACATAAACCGACAGCCAGCTTCCCATCCAGCCGAGGGGTTTGGCCTGGAGTCCCGGAGCCATTTGCATAGCAAAATTAGTTACTTGCCTTACCGGTTCGGATTCTTTATCCAATGACATAATGATATGCATGATTGACTGCTCGTGCGGATCGCCATCCTGCGCCTCAACTGTTGCTTTTCCGGTTACCGCCATAAATTCACGGTAATCACTGCTGGCAATGAGAGGGCGCACAGTTATATCAGCGGCTAGTTTATTCTCCTGCAGAGAGAATTTTACAGCAATCGGATCAAAGAAACCGCGCCAGTTTCTTTGATAGCTACGCCTGAACCAGTCATAAGCTTCCGATTCGGCTTTAGTCACTTCCTTTATTTTCAATTCAACGATGGGGGTCAGAAATTGCAGATTTCCGTATTTTGACGAAGTTATCCCCTCCTCAGTAAGCCTCAACTGCCCTAGGTAATCAGGAGTATTTTCAATATTCAGAGGCCCAGTTTCGACCTTTCCTGAGGCTAGGTCTTTCAGATAACGCGCCTGTAATTCGCTGAGTACTGCGGCCGCTCGTGTACGACGTGACGCGCCTATACGCCAAACCGGACTGCACCAGCGCCTGATGGCGGCATCCGTGAGAACTAATAGAGCGGTTTCGTCGGCCCCGCGTTGGTATCTATCCCGGAAAAAGGTGTATTCCGGAGTCTCAGCAATACTGGGGGTTTGATTCTGTATGGTTTCGATTATACGCCTCATTTGCACAAGCGAATTTGAGACGATCACCTTGCCTTTGATAACTGCGGCATAGGAGCATACGCAGCGATCGGGGCTCACGGCGCCACGATAATCAACGCCCGCAATTTTACCGGAGACTTCTTTCGCATCACCTGTCAGTGCTTCTCCCTGCCGGGCTGCGATCAGGCTGACCAAAGGCATTGTTTTTTTGGCCTCAAATAAAACCGCTAAGTCTGAGCCGGTACGCAGATAAGGATCTGAACCGGTATAAGCCACGGAAGCAATCAGGTGCGGCCCCAGTTTGCGAGACAATTGGGAGGCCTCAAGGCAGAGCTGCTGTTCATAGCGGGCCCGCGTCAACGCGTTTTCAGAGCGCGGCTCCAACATTCGCAACACCGGCGTCCCCTGCTCTGCCGATTGATCCATCATAGTAAGCATGGCTTTGAATGACGGGAAGAAAATTGCGTGCTGATCGCGCGGTATGGCAGTAGCTAGAGCATCGGTCTCGGGATTCATGCCTTCGATAATCGGATCCCAGTCAATTTCAGCCGTCGTAATGCCGTCAATTTCCGAGACTGGTATCATCTCTTTGTTGTCCATGTTATCGCGCAAGCGGAGGACGCGATCGAGTTGCAAATTTTCGCTTACGGCTCGTCCCCCTGAGAAAAGCCGGTATGAACGGGTCAACTGGTTTCGCCGCCCGGAGTTATTGCGGATCTGTCCATCTCCCAGCGCTCGGTTTTTGCCGAGCTCTTTATTCCGGCGCTGCTGGCGAGCCAGCTCCGCTTTATAACGAAACCAGGCGGCCCCGGGGATATCCATATTCTGGAGACGTTTATAGTGCTCCTCTTTAGCTTCGTAAAACCGGTTGCGCGCCCCGGCATCACCAGGCTTGGTTGCCGGTATCGAGAATTTGAGACGTCGCATGCTGCGCCAATCAGGCTCCGGCACGAAGAGGGCCCCCGAAACACTTTGGTCGTTACCCACACGTACAGCTATAAAGGTTGAGGCAACCTGAGAGGCCGGAGATTGGCTCGGATTCCAGACATTGCGTGGTTCAATATGTAAGTAGCCTTCCGTGTCACCGTCAAAAACTACGTATGGACGCATAAAATTTCTGAGGCCTCGACGTTGGCGCCAGGGAATGCGGCGCGAACTGCCCGAGGATGGCAAACTGCCCTCGCTTAACTTGAGATCCTGCAAGGGAATATAGTGAAATACATCTGCTGCACAGACCAGGCTGGCAAAGGTAACAACTAGAGAGATAAAAAGAACGGATAGTTTTTGCATAGATTGAAATCCTTTTTTACGGAAAAAAGGTGGCATCACCACTTCTTCCCCTTGCAGTCAATTCATCAACCACAGCGTTTCTGAGGTTGCGTATCATTCACAGACGGGCGTTACTGCTCCGGCAATGAACCAGTTTACATTGCCGAATAGTAGTATAGACCACAAACAAACTTATTACTAATGACGACGCTAAGCTGCCTCAGCCGGAATGATTTCCCTTCGACTCATTACCCATTATCGTTATCGTAGCCCTCAAGCGATATGTCCGTTTTGATTTTATTCGGTTGCGGCCTCGGGAAATTTACGATAGAATGTAGCGCGGCTGATCCCCAGGAGATCAGCGGCTTTAGCGCGGTTCCCTCCGGTATGCTCCAGAACAGCTTCCATATAGGCGTGCTCTTTCTCGTGGAGAAAATCCCGGAGCGACGTCCCCTGCTGGATCGTGGCGCGATAGTCCGCATCGCCTTCCGCCATAATCTTTGATTCTCCCTGGATATACGGGGGAAAATCCTCCACCCGAAGTACACCGGTCTCGGACAGAGTGGCCGCACAAGCAATGGCATTCTGCAATTCCCGGATATTGCCCGGCCAGCCATAGGCGCACAGGGTTTCCATAACCCCCTCCTCAAAGGAAATATCACGCCCCAGTTCACTGGCTTCACGGCGGGCAAAATACCGCGCTACCAGGGGTATGTCCGAACGTCGGTGCCGCAACGGCGGAATCTCCATAGGAATCACGCTAAGGCGATAAAAAAGATCTTCACGAAACTCTCCCACATCCTTCTTTTCTTCCAAGTCGTCGTTAGTAGCAGCTATTACCCGCACGTTGACCGGTATATCTTTATTCTGACCGATTGGCCGTAGTTGTCCTTCCTGGAGTACGCGCAGCAATTTTCCTTGCAAACCATAATCAAGCACCCCGATCTCATCGAGAAAAATGGTACCGCCGTTCGCTTCGCTGAAAATCCCCGGTCGATCCTGGTTGGCGCCGGTAAAAGCTCCGGCTGCATGCCCGAAAAGCTCTGACTCCAAAAGGTTGTGCGGGATCGCCGCGCAATTAAGCGGAACCCAGGCGTTTTCATTTCTATTGCTAACGTTCTGGATAGCTTTAGCAACGAGTTCTTTGCCGGTACCGCTTTCACCCTGGATCAAGACAGTGGCGTTGGTGGGGCCAACCTTCTCGATAATACGATAAATACGTTGCATTTCTTCACTTTCCCCCACCAGTGAATCAAAGTGAACGGGTGGTTCTTCAACTTCCTCTCCGGTATTGCCGCAGGTATATTTACCGACCTGTAAGGCCTTACTGATAACACTGGAAAGTTTTTTGAATTCAAAAGGCTTCGTTATGAAATCAACCGCACCCTCCTTCATTGCCTGCACAGCCACTTCTATTGTCCCGTAAGCCGTTATCATAATTACCGGCAACGCGGGATCTAGGGCCCGCAATTCGTGCATCAGCTCGAGTCCATCCATACCCTCGCCAAGTCGCAGATCGACAATCATCAGATCAAAATCATGCCCGTCAAAGAGTTGGAGGGCTTCTTCGGCGGAACCTGCCGGAATGGTTTCATGATCTGCTTTTCTCAAATATGTCTGGAGAATTTTCAGGATGCTTGGTTCATCATCCACAAGCAGAATAGTGGCCATTTATTTATCTCCGGATTTGGTTACTTTTGTCGCCCACATATCGGCGTTAGCAACCAGATTGAGCAACTCATTTGTATCACCATCGGCGCACTTCATAAAGTAATCAACTTTCTCGTCCAGTGCTTTGGTCTGTTCAAATATAACCTCACACATTGAGCGCACGGTCTCCCAGTCGTCCTCAGTCAGCTGCCCAGCCTCCTTGAACATAGAACTGAGGGAGGCATCCAGCAACTCGCCGGCACCGCGAATATCCAGACAGAGGCCATACCATCAACCAAGACAGATATTGCCGTGGCCACAGCCATGGCGGGTGAGATGCTTGGACTTAAGCTTATATATCTGGAGGCTGGCAGCGGCGCCACCCACCATGTGCCGGAATCAATGATCAGGGCAGTAAAGCAGGCCATATCAGTACCTCTCATAACTGCTCCAAGTAATATTGTCCCTGCCAAAGCAATCCCTGTCAT
>JAWOEV010000074.1:0-4901 GCA_046482565.1 Lentisphaeria bacterium
CTTCGCGGCGAAAAAACTCAAAAAGTTCTTCCACACTGATGCGTTCAATTGCTTGGCTCTGAACGAGTGTTTCCAGTTTATCTTTGGAGAGTTTCAGCATCATTCAGCCCTTCGCGGCACCTTTTCTCAGGTTGGTTATTCTGCAAAGCTTTCACCGTGGTTCGGGATAGGTATTTGAGTTCCTTCCAAAAAGCGTGTGGTCATATCTTTCCAGGTAAACTGTGCAACCGTAATATGGTATGCGCACTCGCCTGATTTGCTGCGCAGCGTTTCATCACTGAAATAGATATTCAAAGCGGCTGCAAATCCTTTGGTGTCATCGGCTTCTACAACTATTCCGCCTTCGCCCAGTTTGAGAGGTTTGAATTGGCCATCGTCAGAGCGGATGACTTCGATATCTTCGCCGATCAGGTATTCACTGACAAAGGGGATTTTATTGCTTCCAACCACCGGGACCCTGGTTGCGGCCGCTTCCTGGACCGCCATGCCGAAGCCTTCCATGACTGAAGGGGAACAGTAGACTGAGGTAATCGAATAGAGGTAGGGCAGCCGCTCCCATTCATTGCCGATGGCGGCAACATGTGATTTTATGCCCAAATCATCAATCAATCCTCGCAGCTCTTTGGCCAGCTCTTCTTCATTGTCATCAATGGCCACCACCAAGACACTTTTGGGGTGTTTTTTATGAACTTCGGCAAACGCCTTAATCAAAACGTCTTTGCGTTTGGTCTTGTCTGTCCGGCTGATTTCTGAGATAATTTTGCACTGCCACAGTTCTTCTTTCGAGAGTTCAGTCATTTGTTCCAGGAAATTATAGACATCATGATCCGGGTCGATTTCACGGTAAAAGAACCGGTCCGGGTTTACGCAGGGCGGGAGGAACAGGCAGTGCCGGAAACCGTAGTCCTGTTTCAGGGAATCGCGGATCAGAGCCGAGGTGGCTGCGACATTGTCCAGCTTGCCCGTGAAAGCTTTTTCATTTTCAATACGTTCCTCTATGCGCAGTTTTTCCCAAGTTTCCGGCGGCATATTGCGTTTTTTTACGGCCCCCAGGGAATGAGGAACCCAAACATGCTTGACCGGCGTTGTCAATTTATCGTTGAGCATTATGCACAGTTTGGCCGAGTCCCAATAATGCGAAATGATCAGGTCCAGCTGGATGTTTTCCTCAGTTATATGCTTATACAGGAAATCACACAATTCGGGGAGACGATCGTCCATGTCCTCCTTGCGGACAAATTTCTGAACGGAATCTTCAATGTAAAGGATGCGCTGATTTTCGTCTTTATAGTAGAGGCCGTGGCGTTTTTCGCCGGTTATCGGGTGTTCGTATCCCCCGCGGTTGATAATAGTTATTTTATAACCCATCTCGGCCAGAACTTCGGTGAGCTGATTGACGAAGACGTTCTGGCCGCCGGTGTCAGGCAGCCCCGGCATAAAGTCCCAGTGGTGCATGCCGTGATTGGTAACCATCAATATGTGCAGGCGCTCTGATTGAAGGAAGGCCTTATGAAATTCGTGATTGTCTACTTTCATTTGAAATCCTGTTTATTTAATTTGAATTATGGGTTGAGAATACCGAAATGGCGAAGCCCTTCTTCGACCCCTGCCGCATATGATTTTGAAGCAAAAAAGACCTGTTCGCCACCCCGTTTTTTTTCAGCTGCTTTGAGTTCCGGCTTGGCATTCGCGACGACAATACCGCGGGCATAAGCTTCGAACATAGAACTGTCGTTACCGCTGTCGCCGGCAACCACGACCGGTGAATCATCAAGCTTCAGGTAATTGACCAGGAAGGTTATGGCGTTTCCTTTGCCGCCAGCGGCGGGGATAATGTCAAGATCCCGGCCGCTGGACCAGACTACTTGACAGCCGTCTTTTCCCGCGGCGGCCCGGCGCTTAATTTCCGCGGCGGCTTTTTCGGGATCAGGGGTTTTATCAAGGTAACAACTGACTTTAAGCGGTGTGTTATACATGTCGGGCTGGAGTTCCAGTCCTTCTATGTTTTCCAGCAACTGCAAGGCCTGTTCACGGCTGAAGTTTTGGTGCAGCAGGCTGTCCCATTTTTGGAGCGGGGACGAGTCCGAGCTGAACGGTGGCAGATAAATTTCGGTACCGACCTGCGAAATCACCGCATCCGGTTGGGGGATATTTTCCTGCTCGAACCCGTCAATGACTTGATTTAGGCGTCGTCCGGTTGAAAGGAGCAGCTCAAGGCCGCCGCTTTCGCGTTGCCGGGTTATTTTTTCTGACAAAAGTTTCAAGGCAGTGGGGTCACCGGTAAGGGTGTTGTCAATGTCCGAGGCCAAAACCCATTTTCTCATATGCTGATCCACTTCTATATCTCTTTAATCTTTTTTTATGAAAGACTCTTTAAAATTATACCAGCTTTATCTCAATGAAGCAAGTGGAGATTCATGTCGTGATAGGCGTGAATGAACTCTGAAGCGGACCATGCCTGGTACGCCTTACCCATTGGCCGGCCGGTTTCGCCGTGGGCCCACTCGTTGAATTCCCACTCACTATGTATACCGCGCTGGTTCAATTCCGCCACCCTGACCAATTCTTTGAAGGCCACGTCAGTGAGCCCCAGGCGGTTGATGAAGCGGACCCACTGCGCCCCGATGAATGGCCAAATTCCGCCATTGTGATAATGATGCGGAAGGTTTAAGAGGTTAACAGTGTAGTAGGGGCGCCAGTCTTCATCCCCGGGGGTGACCACGGGATAGAGATTGGCAACGGGGTAGGGTTCATTAACGCCGGATCCCCACATGAACCGGAACGCCTCTTTGGCCCGTTCCGTATCCAGCACGTTATACAGATAGGCTAGGATATTTCCATATACATCACAGCGCCAGCTGAAACTGAAAGGAGTCACCTGCGATAGCAGGTATTGCGTTTCCCCCAGCGAGAATTGCAGGTCGGCAAAGCTTCGGGAAGATTGCTGCACGTGTTTTAAGGACGGCCAGAATTTGCGAAGGACAGCCTCTTTTATGGTTCGCGACCAGCCTAGAAAGTCAGCGGCCTCAGCATGTTTACCGGCGAGTTCCATAAGCCGGCCGTAACATGCGGTTGCCCGATACCACAAGACTTCATCGTAGAGGATGTTGTAACTGCGCCCGAAAAGATCCGTCCAATCGCCGGCTTCGGGGATTTCAAGAAGGTCATCATTGTTGCTGTCATGAGCACTCAACCAAATCATGGCTTTTTGAACCGGTTCCATGAATTTCCGCAGCATTTCTATATCCCGGTGTTTCCGGACATATTCAGTAAAGGCGATGATGATCCATAAGCCGCTGTCGATGGAGCTGATATTGCCTACTCCTGAATAGTCTGCCTGTTCGCTGTCGATGGCGACATGAGAAGGAATTTGGCCCATGCGGCTGACGTGCGATAAGAGGGTTTCCAGGGTTTTTTTCTGGCAGTTCCGAATGTCTTCATCTTCCAGGGCGAGGGTTCCGATAATGGTGATGGCACCGTCACGGGCCCAGACACTGCGATAATTTTCGTCGGTGCCGCGGTAAGAGTTATGGCGCAATGAACAGGCGGAAAATCCGAGGGGGGTGATATTATAGTGAATGGTTTTTATGGCGTTGTCATAGGCTGTACGGAGCAGTTTTACCGAATTTTTGTCGAATGAACCGGCGGTTTCAACATCCACGAGGCGGCGTATATCAACATCTGTTTCCCGGCTTGCCGGGGTCGGGCTGATCTCGGGGATTTCGCTAATGATTCCGTAATGCTTGAGCCCTTCCATGACCCCTGCGGTTGACGGGGAAGAGGCTTCATAAAAGTTGCAACCCAGTATGGCACCGAGTAATTCCGGCTGAGCATTGTCAACCACGATACCGTTAATGTTTTCGATCTGGAACATGCCGCTATCGAAGGCGGTATCGCCGGCGACAATGCATTGGCCCGGGTCTATTTCCAGATAGCGCAGCAGCCACTTGAGGGCGTTGCCTTTGTTGGCTTGCCGCGGCAGAACGTCGAGGTCCCGGGCTTTGGTATACACCACTACGGCCTCAAGGCCCGCCGTTTCCAGATGCTGCTTCAGGTTATCAATCTGCTCAGTCGCGGCACCCTCCCAATACCAGGTGGATTTGTACTGGCTTTGATGATGGGCACCCTTTTTTTCAGCATCAGTGCAGGCTCGGACTGTTTCATCTACCGTGCGGGGATCCCATTCTTCTTCAAGAATTTCGGCGAAAGCTTTCAGTACATTAGCGTTTTCACAATCATAGATAGAGGTTCCGAGGCCGCTGATTATATATTCAGGGAAGGGTAATTCCGCGTGCTGCACGACCCGCAGAATATCGTTGAGGCGACGGCCGCTGGTGTAACATAATCGGGGCCGGTTTTTGGGCGGAACGTTCTCCCAGCATTCTCTGAATGCTCGGGTGTCGTCGGGGCTGCCCAGAAGGGTACCGTCGAGGTCGGATATTATCATTTTATAGGTTGACATGGTAAAGAAACAAAGTTTTTTCGGGAGGCTCTGGCTAGACCGTCCGCGAAAAGCTATCAGGCCCATGCTCGTGCCTATTTCGGATGAGATTTTGTCTTTTCGGCGGAATGCGCTAGCCGTAAGCTAACGGTTTCCGCCGAAAAGACGAAAGATCGCCGAAAGAGACACGAGCCTTTCGGGTTGGGGCGGCGGCAGTCCCTCTCGGGCTTTTGCGCTGTAACGCATTACCACGGAGGGTAGTACATTACAGCGCAAAAGCCCGAGAGGAACCACCGGCGCTCCCAACATGGGCCTGAGACCTTTTCGCGGACGGTCTAACTAAAAGGATGAGAAAAGTGCAGAAATATAATAGTGAATCGAGCCTGAACGAAGTTCTCGAACGTTGCCGAAAAGCGTTTCTCGACTACAGCGGTCGGGATCTTCTTTTTACCCGTGACTT
>JAWOEV010000083.1:0-3636 GCA_046482565.1 Lentisphaeria bacterium
CGGGGCTGTGGTCGCCATGGGAGCCGGCCTGAGGGCCAGCCCGAAAGAGCTGGAATAACCACCGGACCCTACCATGATCCGGACAGCGCGCCAATCGGTAATGCTTGGCGTGATGAGGCAGAAGTCAGCAGACGGCATAGTAGCCAAATGCTCACCGTAATGGGTGAGACACGGTGAAGGCCCGAACTTCCGGCAACGAGCGAGACCCGCGTGTCTCAATGGCCGTAATGCGCCCGACCGGGTGAAACGGCCTTGGCGATACGCTGGGTAACCAGCGTTGAAGGTCACCATGTTTGCATGGTCTTTTGAACTCCGGAGGAAACGCATGCGGGGTGTTGTGGAGGCCGGGGGAGAAAAACCCCCGGCTATCCGATTCTGTCTCACATTTCGTGATCCTCGATTTCATCTAGCAACCGGCGCCACAACGGCCGCAACTGGCCACGAATCGCAGGAGAGTCCATGATTCTTGCTGCGCGATACCCATAGGTGATGAAGTTTCTACGCCCGAGATATGAGTATCTTTTGTAAAGCTTTCGTCGGTAGAGCTTTTTTTCGTCAGCCCCGCGTTTTGCGCGTACCTTGTTCCATCTGCGGCTAGTCGCCTTCGCTAACCGTACACCTCGCTTCATGTGATTGGAGTATCGAGAAAATGCAGCAGAGCGGATCAGAATCTGCTGCCCGTCGAATGTAAAGCCCAAGTACTGAAGCGGCTTCTTAGAGCGCAAGACGCCAGAATCCCGGGTGAATGTTATCCGAACCGTTTTTTCCGTGTTCAAACGAAGCTTGAGATTGCTAATACTCTTTGCTGCGACACCAGCACACTTGTCTCTTTCTTCAATGGGGACTATGAGTAGGATATCATCACAATATCTCAGGTAAACGCCGTCCACGCTCTTGGCGTATTCATTCATCCTGAGGTCGAAATTCACCATGTAAATGTTAGAAAGAATCGCGCTTATTGGTGAGCCTTGAGGGATACCACATTTCTTCTTGTTTGTTTGGATGAGGCCGGCATCACGCACAAGCGTTCGAAATTCATCGGGCTTACAGACTCGATTTCTTTCATGCTTTGGGTTGGATGGAGAAATATTAAAAGTGTCATATAGCTTTTCACGGTTCACTTTCGAGAACTTGGTGAGTGACCGGAACACATTGAAGTGATCTTCCGGCAACCTCGCAACGTCTAGCAGCCGGCACCATTCCAGCTTGAGCATTTCATGGTCGAGATTGTCGAAGAAACCTGACACATCCAGAGCAACAGCAGCGCATTGTTTTCTCCGTGCGATCTCTTCGAATGCGCTGGCGGCGAACTCAATATTGCTCAGGCCCAGAGATCTAAATGCCAGTACGCAACCGGAAATCTCATTAGTCTGAAGGAGCTGCTCGTATTTTTCATTGAGAATCGCTGAGTAGTAGCTGTAGATATGAGAGTCGGCATGAGCGGCGTAGGAAATATCTCTGGTCTTTTCTTTGTACTCGAGTTCTTTCCCGTCTCTGGTTCTTCGAACTTTCTTCGAGACTATTTGGTAATTGATCAGAGGATAGAACGCATGTCGCGCCACCGCCTTTGGTGATTCGACGATATGGGTAGCACGTTTGACGCCGACTGGTCGGTCAAAGTGCAGGTATCGTCGTTGGCGATACCACTGCGGCTTATCGCTGGATGAAGTCGGCATCAGTCGGAACGACTGGTGGTTAGCAAAACCGGAGGGGGCAGAGGATTGCGGCGGTCCTCACGGAACGCCACCTCCGGCTTAACTAGGCGCCTTTCGACGCCTTCTAATCCGACGAATCGGATGAAACCGCGCATGTTAAACATGACTTACAATGTCATCATTACCGTGGAGGTGTCTATGTGGACCCTGTCAGCAGTATCGTTGCTCAAGCGAGCCGCAGTCGCGGTGGCACTTGACATCTTGTGACATCCCTCACTGCCTGATGCAGAGAGCAAGGTAAGGATACCAAAGGTCGGGGGTGAGGCAACAGTATATTCGGCGGAATCGGCCTTCCCCTGGTGTTACGTCCCACCCTATCCAGGCCTTTCCATCCCGACCTCAGTGAGGTGAGATAAAGGCTGCGTCCTGAACTGAGCCCAAAAGGTGGTAGTAGCCAGCCGGGTTCGAGCGCCCCGCTGTAGGAGATCGGCGTCGAGGTGACCGAAACCCTGCAATACCACCGACGGCAGCTATACGTAAGGCGCCACGAGGTACCTAAGCATGCGATCCAGGGGGATGATCTGGCGTGCGGTGAGATGGAAGACCTTGGCAAAAGCCCGCTGTCTGTTGCACAAGAGTCACTAGACTGACTCGCCTCAATGACCGTATAGGGCCGAGTGCCGCCCTTCGTTACCTGCTGCTGCCCCACCCTTTGCGTCAGTTGAGTGCACGCCCGCGTTCAATTGCCGACATTTGAGCCCCGGGGCGGGCGGGAATCCTGCGAGGGAGGGTGGCGATGCTCAGCATTGGCGTTGAGTTGGCCGTCGGCCCGCGGTTTGTGCATCCGTCTCCTCTATAATACTGTATAAAAAAATAGCATATTTGGAGGCACCCATGTCCGTTACCCTTATGGGTCAATCAGGCCCCGGCCAGCCCCTGGCCATCCCCCTTTTCCTGGAGCGCGTGTCGGCGGGGTTCCCGTCTCCGGCCGCGGATTTCGTGGAACAGACCCTGGATCTCAACGAGCTGTGCGTCCAGCGCCCGGCGGCCACCTTCTTTGTCCGGGTGGCGGGGGAGTCGATGATCGAGGCCGGTATCCAGCCCGAGGACATCTTGGTGGTGGACCGCGCCCTCAAGGCCCGGCACGGGGACGTCGTGATCGCCAGCGTTCATGGCGAGATGACCGTCAAGGTGCTGGAACTGCGGCCCCGAGCCCGCCTGGTGCCCCGTCATCCGGACTATGCCCCCATCGAGATCGAGGGTGTAAAATTTGTAAACAAGCCGGTATAGCTTCTTAGCAATAGCTTAATAAAAACATCATGATTCTTGTTGGCTACCTGGAACTCATAAAGTTTATCCCGTTGCAGCACAAACATAACGCGACTGGGGTTATTTACTTCGTCGGTTAATTCCATGTACCCTTCTTCGGCTAAAATTTTCAAACTGTAATGTATGGTAATCGGGTCAATTTTAAATTTTTTTGAGAAATCATAGATATCAAAATCGAAAGCCATGTTTTTTCCAGCTCCCACTGGCAATTCATAATAATTTCCCAGGGATTCATACACTTTTTTAATTTTATCTTCGGGCGGAAAATTGGTTTTTAAGCGTTTTTGCAGATTTGATACATCGGCATCGTTATACAACAACACAGCCCATGCTTTTTTCTCGTCCCTTCCTGCCCTTCCGGCTTCCTGGAAATAGGCTTCAAGCGAATCCGGTAAGTCAATATGCACCACCAGCCTGACATCAGATTTGTCAATGCCCATACCAAATGCATTGGTAGAAACCATAATACGCACCTTATCATTTTGCCATGCATCTTGCTTTTGTTCCCGTACTTCCTTGCTAAGGCCGGCGTGATAATAATCTGCTGATATACCATATTTGTGCAGAAACTCCGCGGTCTTTTTTGTTTTATTACGATTCCTGACGTAAATTACAGCCGTTCCGGGAATACGCTTGACAATTTTAAGCAATT
>JAWOEV010000093.1:0-5752 GCA_046482565.1 Lentisphaeria bacterium
AATATCCAAAAACAGGTGGCCAGATGGCTTAAAGTCATGTATTTTAGTCTTTGCCACAACGTGTCTCCTTTATAGTTTTAACAATTTTATAAGCTGTTAAACTAGAGCACGTTGTGGCTGTTTTGTCAAGTCATTCCGGGCGATTTTGCCCGCTTTTTTGTGCTTAAAAACACCTTTTCGCGGACGGTCTAACTAGACCGTCCGCGAAAAGGTATCAGGCCCATGCTCGTGCCTATTTCGGATGAGATTTTGTCTTTTCGGCGGAATGCGCTAGCCGTAAGCTAACGGTTTCCGCCAAAAAGACGAAAGATCGCCGAAAGAGACACGAGCCTTTCGGGTTGGGGCGGCGGCAGCCCCTCTCGGGCTTTTGCTCTGTAAAGCATTACCCCGGAGGGTAGTACATTACAGCGCAAAAGCCCGAGAGAAACCACCGGCGCTCCCAACATGGGCCTGAGACCTTTTCGCGGACGGTCTCGATAGAGCGCACCCGCTGGAATTGATTGCGACAACCGTCCAGATTATGGTCGGGGCGATGGGTCGTGAAATATACGCGTCGCCCTGCCCCGCCGGTGCCTCGCTGCAGGAAAGCCGACGGGACGTCGGCTCTACGTAGCTCCGGCGTCCTCGCTGGAGTTTGACAGCGGTCGGTTTTATCCTGCCGCAAATGTAAACACTACTCTGGCAAGAGCGCCGAAAAACAGCGCTGTCAGCAGCATGATTCCGATACTTTTCAGGGCATCTTTCCAGCCGAGTTCAGTAAAGAGCACGGCAAAAGTGGCGATGCAGGGGAAGGTAAGCGAAAGGAGGACGGTTGACGTCATGATCTGCGGCAGGGTCAAGTCCAGCGGCACCAGCAGACCGGCCGCAATATCCTTTCGTAAAAAGCCCATGACAATTGGCAGGATAGCTTCTGCAGGCAAGCCCCAGACCCAGCTGACAATCGGGGCCGTGATTTTAGCTATATGTTCGAAGACATGCAGCAAGTCCAGAACACTCAGAATCAATATGCCCAGCAGAATCAGCGGGATTGCTTCCATCAGAAAGCCGCGGGTACGGTAATAGAGTTTATGCAGAGTGACCCGGAAGCCGGGCGCTCGATACGGCGGTATTTCAAGAATTAATTCCGGCAGGAAGCCCTTGATTGCACTGCGCAGAATACGCCCGAGTATAATGATAACGACAGCCAGGAAAAGATAAACATATATCACATAGTGTACCCCGTAATCGCCCACCACCTTGAAAATCATGGCCTGCAACGATACACAGGGAACCCCCACCGAAATAAGCGTGCAAGCGATAAAGCGTTCGCGCTGGGTTTCCAGTGACCGTGTAGCCAGTATGCCGGGGACATTACACCCGAGGCCGAGAAGCAACGGGATAACGCTGAATCCATGCAGGCCGATTTTATGCATCAGGGCATCCAGAAGTACCCCCAGGCGCGGCAGGTAACCGATGTCCTCCATCAGTGAAAGGATCAGATAAAAAGCCACGATATACGGCAGGACCATAGCCAGGGGAACATAGATACCGGTAGTCAGAATCCCCATCGACTGCAAGTAATCTATTTCGCCGTTCACCAGCTGTCCGATAAGTATATGGTGAAGAATCGGCAGGTCAGCGGTCAGTTCTGACACTTTATTAATTAACGGCAGATAGAGCGTCTCAAAAAGCGGATCAAGCAGGTAACCTATCAACCCCTCCCCGATGAAACGAATGGCAGCGAAAGAAGCGGCGAGCACTCCCACGGCAAAAAACAGGCCGTAGATCGGGTGGACCGTAATATCCTGGAGAAATTCCAGAAAGGTGTGGTGCCGGTGCTCGAGATGTTGAACCTGATCAATGACTTCGCCCAGGTCAGCCCACTTTTCGCGACGGGTATGCTCATGAATACTGGGGAACGCTTCTCCCCGCTCCAATTCCTCTGTCACTTCGGCAATATCCGAGGCCAGTTCCTTAATGCCTTTACCGCTAATCGCTACGGTGGGGACCACGGGGATGCGCAGGAATCCGGCCAGCTTTTCGACATCAATCTCAATGCCTTTGTGCTTCGCGTCGTCCCACATATTGAGACAGACAACCGCGGGGTAACCTTTTTCCAGCAGCTGCATGGTCAGAAGCAGGTTGCGTTCGAGATTGGTGGCGTCGATGACATTAACGATGACGTCGCCGCTTTGTAGCAGATCGACGGCAACTTTTTCCGCCTCGTTACTGTAATCAAGCGAATATGCCCCCGGGGTGTCAATGACCTCGTATTCCTCGCCGTTAATCAGCGAGAAACCGGATTTATAGGTCACGGTCGTGCCGGGATAATTGGAGGTAGTGGCATGGATGCCGGTGAGCCGGTAAAAAACGGCCGACTTGCCGACGTTGGGATTACCGATCAGGATCAGGCGTTTCATCTGGCACCGGCTTTACTTGTATGCGTTCAGCCATGCTGTGTCCGACCGCAAGCACGGTATTCTGGACCCGGACCGTGACCGGCCCGCGGAACGGATGGCTGTGAACTTTGGTTATGGTTTTTCCCTCGCTGAGGCCGATGTTGTGAAGACGGCGGCGGCAACTTGCCCCGCCGCTGCAGTTGACCACCACATATTGCGCCCGCGAGGGGCATTCCGTAAGTTTTAATAAGCTGTTTTCTTCCGGCATTGTCTGCTTCAACCTTTGGTTATCACAAAAAGCCCGTACGCCGCGCGCATGTTCGGCCAAACCCGTGAATGCCAGGCTTGACCGCCTTCCAAAGCGGAAAAGTAACTGGTGGACAGCACCGTTATCCCGAAACGCCGGCAAAACAGAATGAAATCATTGATGGTCAGATGGTGAATATTCGGCGTATCATACCACTCGTGAGGGATCGACTCCCCCATGGGCATCCGACCGGCAAGCAAAAGCCGGGCACGGATGCGCCAATAACCAAAATTGGGAAAGCTGACAATGCCTTTCTTACCCACCCGCAACATTTCATCAATCACGTACGGCGGCTTGTGAGAAACCGGCAGGGTCTGGTTGAGAATGACATAGTCAAAGGACTGGTCGTCAAAGTCACGCAGTCCCTCGTCAATGTCTCCCTGAAAAACCGAAAGACCATGCTCGACACACTCAATGATTTTATCTTCGGAGAGTTCAACACCGTATCCTCGGACCTGCTTTTCCGCAGACAGCAGATGGAGGAGGTGGCCGTTCCCGCAGCCCAGATCAAGCACCCGCGCTTGCGGCTCTACGGTGTCCAAGACCAGCTGATAGTCATTGCGCTGCATAGCGGCGGCCAAATCAGGCTGTTTAATTGTATCAACGGGGACCATCAAAATTGAGTTCCGGGTTACGGGTTATGTGACTTTTTTCCGCCTTTGACCTCCCGGTACAGAAAGCCCAGGAATGCAGAGACCAGCTTTGTCTGTTCTTCGTACTCCAGCAAGAAAGCATCATGACCATAAGCAGACTTCAATTCTACATAGGTAACATCTATGCCGTTATTGCGCAAGGCATTGGCGATTTGTTTGTTCTGATAGGCCGGGAAAAGCCAATCACTGGTAAAAGCAATAATCAGGAACTTTGCACTGATATTTTTCAAGCTTTCTCGCAAAGAGTGGCCGCCAGCAGTCAGGTCGAAGTAGTCCATGGCTTTGGTCAGATACAGATAGGAATTAGCATCGAAACGCTGCGTAAATTTCTGCCCCTGATGATGCAGATAACTTTCGACCTGAAATTCTTTATCAAAGCCGTAGGCATAACCTTCGCGATAGCGCAGGTCACGCCCGAATTTTTCGCGCATAGACTGATCGCTGAGGTAGGTGATATGCCCTATCATCCGGGCCAGCGCCAAGCCGGTGTCCGGACTTTGCCGGTCATCACCGTAATAATCCCCACCCTGCCAACCGGGATCAGAGAAAATCGCCTGCCGCCCCACTTCGTTGAAAGCAATACCCTGGGGCGAAAGGCGCGGCGTTGTGGCTATCGGAACTACCGCCTCCACACTCTCAGGATAACTGACAGCCCACTGCAGGGCCTGCATACCGCCCATTGACCCGCCGCTTACCGCCAGCAGTTTTTCGATGCCCAGATAATCAAGCAAGCGTTTCTGGACACGCACCATATCTTTGACGGTAATAACGGGAAAACTTGTCCCGTAAGGCTTTCCTGTTTCAGGGTTTGTCGAGGGCGGGCCGCTGGTACCTTTGCACCCGCCAAGCACATTTGAACAGATCACGAAATAGTATTCGGTGTCAAACGCCTTCCCCGGCCCGACGACAGCATCCCACCAGCCCGGCTTTTCATCATCGGGACTGTGGTATCCCGCTGCGTGCGCGTCTCCGGAAAGGGCATGGCAGAGCAGGATGGCGTTATCACGCCTTTCATTCAGTTCGCCGTATGTTTCATATTCGACCGTAATCGGGCCGAAACGTTTGCCGCATTCCAGTTCAACACCAGCCTCAGCGGCTGAAACCAGCTCAACTTGATGCGGGTTAACTATGCCGACTGAATTTTGCAGTTTTGTTTTGTCTTTAGTAGTAGAAGCGGGCATAATCAGCTTTGTCGAACGCGGGCAGTGCTCGCGGTTGAATTTTGCTTACAGAAATTGTGTTGTAAGTTAATAGCTCCGGGATGCAATGCAATAACTTTACCAGAGACAACACCGAGAGAGAAACAACAGATGGCACAGACTGAAGCTGCATTCAAAATTGAAGGCCTTTCAAAAAGCTATAATATGGCTGGCCACAATATCCCCGTGCTACAGGAAATCAACTTGGAAGTAAAACATGGTGAATGGGTCACGCTGGTGGGAGCTTCCGGTAGCGGCAAAACCACATTGCTCCATCTGCTGGGGACTCTGGATAAACCAAGTGACGGCAGAATAAGCTGCTTCGGTCGCAATTTTGCCAGCCTGATGCCCTGGCAGAAAAACGCTATGCGCCGCCATACGATAGGTTTTGTCTTCCAGAATTATCACCTTTTCGCCGAGCTCAATGCCCTTGAAAACGCTCTTCTGCCCGCCCGGCAATGGTTGATTAACCGCCGAGCCATGTATAAAAGAGCTCGGCAATTACTTGAACAGTTCGGCCTCGGCGACCGCCTGAAGCACAGGCCCCCGGAGTTATCCGGCGGTGAGCAGCAACGCGTAGCCTTGGCCCGAGCCCTGATAAACGATCCGGAAATTATCCTCGCCGATGAACCGACCGGCAACCTAGATGATGAAGCAGCTCGTCACATAATGAACATTCTCAGAAATCTCTGCAAAAAACATTCCAAGACCATTGTCATGGTAACCCATGACCGTGAACTGGCCGGAAAGACCGACCGTGTCCTGGAATTGAAGTCCGGCCTAACCGAACCCCTGCCGAATGGGTAAAAAGGAATAGTGCTTCACGGGGTTTCTTGTAAAACTCTCCGGCTTGTGAAAAAGCGAATGCGGAAATTGCTACTTCGGCGTCCCTAACCCGGTTTTTGTACGAAGCAACAGTATTGCAGATTTGTTTTTTGTTAATTAAAACGCCATTTCAATGTTTCCCTTGGCGATCTTGGCGACTTTGCGAGAAAAAAATAGATTTGAATAAGGCAGTTCAAAGGAGACTCAACCGGCGTGGTTGCGGGGAATCAGGTAAGAGCGTATTTATGGTTCTTCACGGTTGTCAAGTCCTGATTTAAATTTGACACCTGCAACAAAAAAGGCAGGTAGTCATGAAGAAAATAATCCGTTACAGTGAAGCATTCAAGCTCCAGGTTGTCAGAGAGCTTGAAGCAGGTAAACACCACAGTT
>JAWOEV010000140.1:0-14895 GCA_046482565.1 Lentisphaeria bacterium
GGTCATTGGTCAGGGGGCATTGGTCAGGGGGCATTGGTCCGCAACTGGAAACAGTAACTCAAGGGGGCAAATATAAATCAGGAATTGACACTATGCTTTTAGCCCGGTTTTTGCACGAAGCAACAGTATTGCAGTCAGATTTATCCGCCGAAGCTGCCCGAGCGTAGGCGGATGTGATGCTGTTGCTTCGCCCTCCGGGTGAAAAATGAGATTATGCACCGGGTTACAAAGTGTAACTTTATAACAAGTGTTATAAGTCTTTGGTGTTCATATACATATTTCGCATAATCTCATTTTTCATGCAATGATCGGGCTAAATCTGACGCGCAGTATGCCCTCCCATCATCTCACAAATGCAGGGTTTTGCTGCGGACCAGCAGGCAGATGAAAAACGGACCGCCCAGGAGAGCGGTAATAATCCCCACCGGCATCTCGGCTTCCGTCACGATTGAGCGTGACAGCATGTCGCAAAGCGCCAGGAAACTGCCGCCGGCCAGAAAGGTGGCTGGCATCAGATAGCGGTGGTTGCTGCCGATAAGCAGACGACAGATATGCGGAACAATCATTCCGATAAAGCCGATAGGGCCGCAGAAAGCGACGACCCCCCCGACCATCAGGGAGGCGGCAACGAAAATAAGCTTTTTAACTCTGGAAACATTGGCACCGCGGCTGGCCGCTAAATCCTCACCCGTCATTAACAGATTCAATTCATGGCTCAGAAAGAGCAGTATAAGGCTGCCGATAACGATAAACGGCAATATATTCAGGACCGGGCGGTAGCCGGTGACATTGAGAGATCCCATCAGCCAACGCACGATTTCGAAGGAATTCTGCAAATCGGCTAAGTACTGCATAAAAAGGATCAGGCTGGAAGCACAGAAACTCACAGCTACCCCCGCAAGAAGTAACGTCGCCGAAGCGAACCCCCCCTTGATCCTGGTCAATCCATAGACCGCTGACAAGGCAAGAAGGGCACCAAGGAAAGCGGCTATGCTACTGCCGTTGATACCGATTATGGATATTGCCAGCCCGGCTCTGATATAAATGGCCACCCCCAATGACGCCCCGCTGGAAACCCCCAGGGTGAAGGGGGTTGCCAGTGGGTTGCGAAACATTGCCTGGAACGCCATGCCACTGAGCGCCAGCCCGGCTCCCGCAATAAAGGCTGTAAGTATGCGCGGTACCCGCATCTGCCAGAAAATAGCAACTTCAGACGCTGGCATATCGCCCCACCACGCACCGGGGGGCATATAGGTCATGCCGCCCAGCGGTGTGAAAAACAGAGTGAGAACTGCCATAACCGCAAAGAGCGACAGCATTATATTTTTGTGACGCATGGCGGGTTTCATAATTGAACTTTATCGGGCATGTCAGGATTTCGCAAAGTAGTCTGCCGGGGTTACAAATGGAATTTCAGCGTTTGGATTTGGGACAAAATGAAAGGGCATATCATAAATTTCCCGCAGCTTGGCATTGTCCAGTAATTCTACAGGCGGGCCGTGAAAAATGTTTTGGCCGTCTCTTATTGCCATGACTTGATCGCTCCAGGTTGTCGCATCATTAAGATCATGGGATACCGCGACGATGGTAATCCCGGAGTCACGATTGATTTTTTTTAAGGTTTTCATGATGTTGACCTGATGTTTGTAGTCCAGGAAGGTTACCGGTTCATCCAAGAGGAGGATGGAGGCACCCTGAGCCAGGGCGGCCGCAACGAACACATTCTGGCGCTCGCCACCGCTCAAGGTATACATCATTCGGTCGCGGAATTCCCGGGCCCCGGTTAACTCCAAAGCATGCTCAACCGCTTTTTCGTCTTCAGGTTTGCAGGATGTGAAAGGGGAAAGATGCGGATAGCGGCCCATCATGACGAATTCATGCACGGAGAACGGCAGTTGTTCGGTACCGCCCTGGGGGACATAACTGATCTGCTTGGCCAGTTCGCGGTGCGGATAAGACCGCAGATCCGCACCGCATATATTTAATTCGCCCTGCCAATCTCGGTATATACCAGCCAAGCATTTGACAAAAGTGGATTTGCCCGCGCCGTTGGGGCCGATGATCGAAACATATTCTCCTTCCTTAACCGAAAAAGAGATGCCGCGCAAAATCGCGGTATTGCCCAAGCTGAGTCGCAAATCAGCCGTTTCAATTATTGCCTGGGGGTGCATAGAGAATCCGGTTTAAATCTTCCAGTAATTTGATAAAGCGCGGTCCTGGTACAGTTACATAATCTTCGGTCAAAACATAGAGGCGTTGGTTGCGGACAGCCCTGAGCCCGGGCAGTGCACGCCATTCCGCCCGGACATCTTCCGGAGTAAGACCTTTCTCCTCAAGGTTAGTGGCCAGATCAATGATAATATCCGGGTCCATGCGGACAATGGCCTCGGCACCCACGGTGGGATACTCAATCCGTCCCGAGTAAGCGTTTTCAGCTCCGGCTATGCCGAGCAATTCGTCATAAATAGTTCCCGGCCCGGCTAGGTAAGCATCCTTGACCTGCCCTGATCCCATAGCTCTTCCAATACAGATCAGGACGCGCAACGATTTATCCTGTTCTGCCGCGGTTCGCCGCACCTGGTTAATTCGCTGTGTGATTGACCGGACAATTTGCCGGGCCGCGTCTTCTGCATCGCAACGTTTGCCGATGGCGACTAAAGATTCCAGTATATCCTCCGTACTGTGATTGTCCACTTCCAGGTATTTAATACCCAGCACGTCAAACTTTTTTTGGGCTTCGTCATGCGCCTCCAGCAATACCACCAGGGTTGGATTCAGGCGCACAATCTTTTCGTAATTGGCATCATAAAAACCACCGATAACCGGCTTGTTCAGGGCTTCCGGAGGGGACTGGCGGAATTTGGTAACCCCGATCACTCGGTCGCCCAGACCTAACGCAAAAAGCATCTCCGTCAGGCTGGGTGCCATCGAAATAATCCGTAGCTTTTCCGGCTTAGCGGATTCTCTTGAATTGCTGGCCTGAGGAGCGGCACTGCGGTCACAGCCCCAGCCCGTAATTAAGAGGGCCGCCATCCACATTATTGTAAATAAAATTCGCATGAAAAAGCTCGCAGGCAACCGTCGATATCACTGTTCCCATAACCATAAAGCCACGAACCGTTGCCAAGCTCGCGCACACTTTCTTTCGTTACCCATCATCTGCCAGAGGCGAGCCCGATAATAAGTCGCCCCGGCGAGCGGCAACCGGCGGTTGGCAGGGGTGCGGTTGATCAGTAATTTGTCATCCTCCGGCGGACAGCGTTCCAGCACGGCCTCCACCATCTCCGCCGTTCGCGGTCCGATAAACCAGGGGATGGGGTCGCCGGTTTCGCGCCTGTAGTTGCGCGGCGCCATATATTCGATCACCGGACCCAGTAAAAGCGCGGGTGGGCCAATGGTTAGAAATCCATTCTTGAAAATCATCAGTATGTAGCGCGGCCAGGAACCCCGCATAGCAAGAATCTGCAGAGAATTGGTCAACTGCATGAAGATGAACGGCGTCGCGGCCACGGCTAGGCCGCTGAGTAGAAGCAGGAGTGCCAGACAATGAAGCGGCGCGATTTGAAGGCGCGACAGTTGCGAGCTGATAAACGCTCCGGCCGCTAGGCAGCCTAAGGCAATCACTAGGATCGCCGCAAAAGTATAAACCGAATTTTCCAGCACCTGCGCGAACATGCGGGTCCACAACACTTCGTATACGAGCCCGACAAACCCTGAAAAGAAAATAAGGATTAAATACATAGCGATAATTTACCACGGTTATGCCCCGGGACAACACGGTCTTATTAGACGCCATGCGAAAAGGTGTTTGGCCAAGGTCCGGGTTCGCGGGCCGGAAACCTCGGACGACGATTAGGGGCAACGCCCCGGTATGAATCAGCCCCGGGTTTACCCGGGGTATAGGAATGAATAAATATTGAGCCCTGAAGGGGCGATATGACTTTACCCTGCTTTATCCTGCAACTTTCTTGACTTGAAATGTACCTTGCAGTATGGTTTGCCCATGGTCATATCCTCACAAACCCACACAAACCCACATACCTACAACACGCTGCAACTACGGGAAGGATTGTTGATTATCCCCGCCAACGGTGCGAAACTTTTGACCTAACCATAAAACGATCAAGGAGCTGATTATGAAAATAGGCGTTGCCAAAGAAATAAAACGGCATGAGTACCGGGTAGGGATGACTCCTGCCGATGTGAAAGCCTACACGGCGCATGGACACACCGTGCTTGTCGAGACCGGCGCGGGAGAAGGGGCTGGTTTCCTTGATGCCGCCTATACTGACGCTGGTGCCGTAATTGTGGATGAAGCCGAAAAACTGTTTGATGACGCGGAGATGATTGTTAAAGTTAAAGAACCGCAGCCGGCCGAGTATGAGCTCTTGCATGAGGGGCAGTTGCTCTATACTTATTTGCATTTGGCGGCAGAGAAGGAGCTGACGGACGCTTTAATTGCGCGTAAAGTCAATTCCGTCGCTTATGAAACCATTGAAGATCACAACAGCCTGCCCTGCTTGGTGCCGATGAGCGAGATTGCCGGTCGATTGTCTGCGCAGGAAGGTGCCAAGTACCTGGAAAAGCAATTCAGCGGCCGCGGCGTTCTTTTGGGGGGAGTCCCAGGGGTGCGCCCCGGACGGGTCGCGATCATCGGCGGCGGTGTGGTCGGCGCTAATGCCGCCAAGATCGCCGTCGGCCTGGGAGCCGATGTCACTATCCTTGATGTCAATGCCCGGCGTCTCGCCTATCTGGACGATATTTTCGGCCCGGCGATCTCCACGTTGTACAGCACGCAAGCCAACATCGAAATGGTGCTGGGGGAATGCGATTTATTGATCGGAGCTGTTTTGATCCCGGGTGCCCGGGCGCCGAGCCTGGTCAAACGTGAGCAACTGAAGCTGATGAAAAAAGGTGCTGTCATTGTCGATGTAGCCGTTGATCAAGGCGGGTGCATTGAGACCACGCGGCCCACAACCCATGATAACCCGACCTATATCGTCGACGATATCATCCATTACTGCGTGGCCAACATGCCGGGCTCGGTGGCCTTGACCTCCACTTTGGCTTTGACCGGGGCAACTCTGCCCTACGGCCTGCGCCTGGCCGACCAAGGACTTGAGAAAGCCGCCCGCGCGTCGCAGGCAATCGCCACCGGGGTTAACACGTATGCCGGAAACCTGACCTGTAAGGGCGTTGCCGATGCCTTCGATATGCCTTGTTCGGAAATAAACTCACTGCTGTGAACGCGAAAAATTGCTGAAGCAAGTTAACTTAAAATGCTGTCGACGATCCAAAAATTTAAGTTATTTCAAGTATTCGAAGGGATGCCTTACCCCTTTACTCTGAAACGCTAAGCCGAATCTCTCAGGGTTGAAATATGCGCCGGAAACAGAACAGCATTGATCTTCAAATTCCGTATCAGCAGATTACCCGCGACAGAACCGAACAGTTGGCGGCGGACAATCCGCGGGCCAGAACGGTAGCGCAGCCGGTCTTCAATGCGGGGATCGCCGCCATCGGCCTGGCCCGGAAAAAGGCCTATGACAGCGGCCCGCAAAAATGCCGGCAGAATGATTTTTTTATGCTTTTGCTGCAGGGGGAACTGGCGGTCAAGCTTGGCAGTCAAACCTTTACCCAGCAACCGCGCACCCTCCTGTTTTGTCCCAAGACCGTGCCGTTCGCGAGGGCGAATAAATCGGCGTCGAGTTGGTGGATTTATTTTGAGCTTGCCGATGATGAGTCATGGAAGCCGTTGCGCCAGCACGGCAGCTATGTGCGGGAATATGAATCGACGGATCATATGTTGCTATTGGTCAGTCGCATCCTCGAGGCCCGGCGAAACCCTGCGGTTCCGTCGCGCCTAGATGCGTTGGAGAACGCCCGGACCCTTACTGGGCTGCTCAAGCGCGAGCTGAGGATCATGGTTGACGCCCGCCCCCAGGCGCGAGCTGAAGCATTGCAGGATCTGGTGGAGCGTATTCATAAGAAACCGGAAAAAAATGGTCGGTGTCGAAAATGGCCAAAGAGGTCGGGGTGTCATCCCGCACCTTGAGCTGGCTGTTCCGGCGTGAATATGGCATGGGGCCGATGGATCTGGTGATCCAGAAGCGCATCAATGCAGCGACGGAAATGCTTGCCGCTACTGACGATATCATCGAGGAAATCGCCCGCAAGCTTAATTACAAAAGCGTTTATTCCTTCTCGAGCCTCTTCAAGCGCCGCCTCGGAGTCCGGCCCGGGCAATTCCGCCAACAATGCCGCGCCGAAAAGTCAAAATCTCATTCCAAATAAGCCGAACATGCTTTCCGTGTTTCCCTTGGCGCTCTTTGCGACTTTGCGAGAAAACAATAAAATCTAACAATCTGGAAACCTCGAAAACAGCCTCATTTCGTCAACTGACAAAATAAAAAAAGGCACACAACAAATGCAAAAAATGACCCTGAAAGAATCGCCCCGCCTGTATGTCACCGCGGATGTCGTCGCGAATCTGAAAGACAAACTGCACAGTCCGTTTCTGCAGGCCTTGGCCGACCGGGTTCGGCAGGATGCTGATAAGCTTATCAGCAGCTCCCCTGTCCGGGAAGGGCAGGAATCCAGCTACCAGGCGGGTACACGGACAACCGACAGCCAGTTGCAATGCCTCACCTGCGCCTGGGTACTGACTGGAGACGGGCGGTACCGCCAAGCTGCCGTAAAATATTTAGCCGGTCTGCTTGAATGGAACCACATCAGCTGTGAAGCACGTAGCAATACCCCCCCGGAAAAGGAACTGCCGTTCTGTCTCAGTTACGGTGAGCTGTCAATGACGGTCGGTCTCATGTACGACCTTTTCCAGTCGGATATCTCCGAGGAAGAGCAGAATATCTTCTTTGGCGTACTGGACAAATTTCTCATGCGGGAAGCGGTTAAATGCCTGACCAACCCCCCCTGGTGGGCCAACAAGGCGTGGTCAAACTGGAACGGTGTCTGTGCCGGCGGTATGGGGGCTATGGCCCTGGCGTTCTATGATGACCATCCGGATGCGCCTGCACTGATCCCCTTTGTCGAGAAATCGCTGGATCCCTATTTTAAATCGTACATTGAAAACGGCGGCGGCAGCCCGGAAGGAACCGGCTATTGGAATTACGGCTTGAACTATTCCATGCGCTATGTCCTGAGCTGGGAAAACGCTGTCGGCAAACAGCACCCGGCCCTCGATATCGAGGAATTCAAACAGGGACTCTATTTCCCGGTCGATTTCACCGGGATTTCTTTTGGCGACAATGACGGCTGGGGGCCGACGGCTTTCTACTTCCTACTGGCCCAACGCCTCAATGAGCATCATGCGGCCCTGAACGCGGCCACCTATCTGACTGAAAGAAAACCAAATGAAAAGAAACGCAAGGGGAAGAAGGTCGCGGGGGGTGACCTGTTATATGCCGCGGACGCCATTCCGACCGCGGCGGAGATAGATGATCTTAAGGCCGAACATCTGGCTGAAAACGTGCCGGTTGCCCGGGTTTACAAAGGTATGGAATGGGCGGCGCTGGCCGATGATGAGGCGTTCCCGTCCCTGCGCTTGGCTCTGCGCGGCGGCTCCAGTGCCATCAAAGGCCATGGGATGCTCGACCTGCTCAGTTTCCGATGCCGGGTCAACGGCGAACTGATGATTACCGATCAGCAGGACGGCGGTTACATGGCAACCACCTTCAGCAAGCGCGGGACGGAATTGTACGGCCGTAGCGCGGCGTCGAAGAGCACCCTCTTTGTGGACGGGCTCGGTTGCAATACCGACGTGGAGTGTGATACGACCGAGGTGGTCAGAGGCGAGGATATCCTCGGCATCCGTATCGACGGATCCCACATTTATCTGCCGCGCTGGAAGGAGATCTTCATCGGCCGCCTGATTTTGATGGTCGAAGATTCCTACTGGCTGGTGGTCGATCACCTGGTGTCGCCCAACCCGGCCGACAACCATTGGATGGAGTCGCGCTTTCATACCTTTGCCGCTGAGAAAAGCGGCAGTGACTGGGTTGCGCTCAAAAGCGGTGAACAACCGACGCAGATGACCTTTGCCGCGCTCGGCAACGGTGTGATGCAGGAATCCCTGGGGATGCCTGCCCAGCCCACGGTGCCGCGGACAACGATCTATCGCTGGATGAGCGCCGAGGCGGGCCACGACAAGTTACATATCGCCGCCCTCAACCCCGGTACCGAGAAACTCAAGCTTAAGGTTGATAAACTTGATGACGTTACATACAGTATAGACGTGACCAAACCCGACGCAATCACCCGCACCATCCGCCTCACCGCGGCGCTGGAACTGCAGGGTTGAAAAGTGCAGATCCGGGTACTGACAATGCCGCTCACGACCGGGGCCAGCTTGCTGGCCGCGATCACGAGCGGGAAACTGTCGGAGTTCACACTTCAGTGTGTTGCTTCGTGCAAAAACCGGGCTAGCTTGTTGGAACGGACTGGAAAGTCCGTTCTACATCGTACTACGGGCTTCCAAGCCCGTAGATGTCTTACTGCACGGACTGGAAAGTCTGTACTACATTACACTTGAAGCCTTGAAAACAGCCTCATTGCATCAGCAAAGAGAGTTGTCGGAGCCGAAATTCACCCACAAATTCTACTGACGAGACAAAAATGAAAGACGTCGCTTACTTGACACAAACTTAAACAAGTCTGGGAAAATCATTATGGATCGACAACAACTCGTTAAAGATGCGATCGCTCACAAAACCACGGAACGCGTACCTTACTGCATCCGATTTACTCGCGAGGCGCGTGAAAAGTTCCAAAAAGAAACCGGCACTGACAGTATTGATGAATTTGTCGATAACGATATTATCCAGGTCGGCCCGCCTTGGTGGTGGTGGGATAACCTCGGCCCGGAATGGAAGAGCATGACGCCACCCGCCAAATCCCCCGCGGTCAGGGGCAATGGAAGCTACTCCGAGTTTCGCGATAAGCTCAAATTGCTGCGTGACCACAGTGATAAATATATACTGGCCATGATCTATGGATCGCATTTTGAAAAAGCCAATGCCGTTCGCGGTATCGAAAACTTCCTAGCCGATATGGCCGGGGAACCCGAATTCGCCCAGAAAATGCTCGACCGCATCATCGAAAAAAATATGGTAATGCTGGAAAACTTCCTAGGTTGTCCGGAAATCGACGGGGTATTACTCGGCAGCGACTGGGGCACCCAGCTCGACCTCATCATGTCACCGGATACCTGGGAAAACATGATTCGGCCCGGGGAACAGCGTGAGTATGATCTGGTGCACAGCTACGATAAAGATGTGTGGGTGCATTCCTGCGGCAATATTGTCAAAGCCATCCCGTCACTGATCGAGATGGGACTGGATGTTCTGAACCCGGTCCAGCCGGAATGCATGGACTTGAATATGCTGAAAAATGACTACGGCGACAAACTGGCGTTCTGGGGCGGAATCAGTACGCAGCAGTCGTTGCCCCGCGGTACCCCTGATGAAGTCAAGGCGGAAGCGCGCCGGGTTCGCGATCTGATGTCGCATGACGGTGGTTATATCATGGCACCGTCACAGGCATTGCAGGCGGACGTACCGATCGATAATATCCTAGCCCTGATTGACGTGGCGAAGAAGGGTTAGTGCCGTCTTTGTGTTGAGATGGTTCCCTTTTTCGTTGTCAGTGAAGCGATAGCGAAACGGTTTTCGTTGTCGTTGTCGTAATCGTTGTCGTAATCGGAGGAGCGAACGATGCAATTCGGTCACGAAAAACTTGATGTCTATCGGCTTGCACGACGGAGCCATGAGCTGCGGGAGGAATCGGCTGTGTACTGCGACAACGATAACGACAACGAGAACGATAACGACAATGATGACCAATACGGATTACGATCGCACGCTTAATTCTGGATTCATCATTCGATATTTTATGGATTTCCGTGAAAAAAGTTTTTTTGGCGAGCTTGGCGACTTGGCGAGAAAAGGATAATCAGGAACAGTAACAAATGAAAAATAATTTCAATATCAGCCGAGTGCCGTTCAGTTATCATGGCTCATGGATGTCCATAGCGATTCCGCCGGGCGAGTCGGAGCTGTTTTTTCGAAATCATCACCATAAAAGCCATGACCTGTTTTCCATCCGCCTGATCGTGGATGGGAAGAAGGTGACCCCGCAGATTGCGGCTCGCCCCGACCGTCTTGTCCTCACTGCCGGCGACACGGGTCGGGTTGAAATCTGTTTCGAAAATCCGGATACAGTCCGGATGCGCGGGCAGGGGGCGGGCATCGCCTTTGCGGCCGAGAATATCCACGCGTACACCGACGGTCCCGGTCTGGCGGTCTTTAACTTTCGGCGCGCCCTGCGCCGTTATCAGTTCGAAACTTTGCGGGGTGAATTGCACTTGACCGGTGCCTATGCCGCTCCCGAAGAAGACTTGGAAAACCTCGCGAACCTTTCCGCAGACTACGAATTTGCGGTCGACGACGACCCGCAACCGGAACACCAGGAAATCATTGTTATGCCGGACCAAGCCGGCGGCTGCGAAGTCGCTATCGACGAGTTCTGGAGCACTTGGCCCCGTCCCGAACGGGCGCCGTTCGATGACTGCCTGAGCGCGGCCGAGCAGGCGTCTGAAGCGTTTCATGACAGCATGCCCGAAGCCCCGGCCGCGTTGGCCGCGGCGCGCGAGCTGGCTGCGTATATCGACTGGTCGTGCACCGTGAACCCGTGCGGTCTGGTCAAGCGCCCGACGCTATTCATGTCGAAAAACTGGATGAATAATGTCTGGAGCTGGGATCAGTGCTTTAATGCCATGGCGCTGGCGAAAGGGCAGCCTTCGCTGGCCATGGATCAGATGCTGACGCTGGTGGATCATCAGGACGAATTCGGGGCCTATACCGATGCCTTTAATGATCTGGAAATGCATTACAATTTTTCCAAGCCCCCGGTGCATGGCTTCGCGTTCGGTGAATTGCTGAAGCGTCTGCCGGAAAGGCCGGCGCCTGAGGTTATGGAAACGATGTACACGTCGCTGAGCCGACAGGCGGATTGGTGGTTGCGATACCGGTGTTACAGGCCGGATAGCGAGGAGCAGACGAAGCCGGGAATTATGGCGTTGCCTTATTATCTGCACGGGAATGACAGCGGATGGGACAACAGCACGATGTTTGCCCGGGGCGTACCGCTGGTGGCGCCGGATCTTTCAGCTTTGCTGGTGGTCCAGATGGACGAACTGGCTGAACTGGCGGCGGAACTCGGTAAAGACGCAGAAGAAAGACGTTGGCGGCAACGGGCGGAGGCGCTCTTTGAAAGAATGATGGCCGAACTGTGGCGCGGTGATCATTTCGTCGCCCGCCTGGCTGACGACGGTACCGATGTCGAATCGCGAAGCCTGATCCCGTGGCTGACTCTGATCCTCGGGCGGCGGCTGTCGGAGAAGGTGCGGGCCGACCTCAAAGCCGGTATAGAGCGCCATCTGACGGAATGGGGCCCTGCAACCGAACGGCTTGACAGCCCCGACTACATCGCCGACGGCTACTGGCGCGGTCCCGTCTGGGCACCTTCCACCTTTTTGGCCGTGGCCGGGCTCGACCGGGCCGGTTATGGCGATTTGGCCGATACAATAGCGCAACGCTTCTGTAAACTCTGTGCCGAAAGCGGTTTTGCCGAGAATTACAATGCCGTTACCGGCGAACCGCTTCGGGATCCCGCCTACACCTGGACCGCGAGCGTGTTTCTGCTGTTTGCGGAACGCTTTGCCTGATCCCGTCCGGGGATGATAGGGATATGCTGCTGGGGCAACGCCCCTTGTTCATGCCTTGCGAGCGGGCAAGCGCTATTTTAGGAAATGTATGGCTAAACAAAATCCACAACGCAGGGTCGCTCTGGCCGTCGGGTACCCCTCGGGGTATGAGGGCGAGATCGTTCGCGGGGCGATCGACTACGCCGAGCACCTCGGACGATGGACATTCGTCGGCCGGGACCCTCGCCCGTTTCAGCCGTTCGAGCAGATCGACCTGGG
Source organism: Lentisphaeria bacterium (assembly GCA_046482565.1). Lineage (GTDB taxonomy): Bacteria > Verrucomicrobiota > Lentisphaeria > Oligosphaerales > MVZH01 > JAWOEV01. The sequence continues at coordinate 11,999 of JAWOEV010000140.1, forward strand.
CGCGGTTGACGGAGTTATCGGCAACTTCTACAAGCGCCTGGTCGGCATAACTCCGGGTCGCTACCGCCAGCGGCGCGGAGTGCAGGACTCGGCGAGTCCGCACCTACAGTAGGGGTAGCCTCGCCGAGGCGCCCCTCCCGCGCCGGCTCCTATAACATGTCGGGCGATGATTACGGACGAAGGCTGGGCGCCCGTTATCGTCAACCGGCGTGGTTGCGGTGTTTTACATATCCCGCCGGGGCGGGGGGGGGAAAGTACCAAAGCGGTGTCTAAGCCCTAGCCCGGTTTTTGCACGAAGCAACAGTATTGCAGATTTGTCTTTTCTCCGGCTTGTTGCTGTGGTAACCACCGCTTCAAGCCGAAAAGACAAAATCTCATCCGAAATAGGCACGAGCATGGGCGCGATACCTTTTCGCATGGCGTCTAGATAGAGTTGACGATTGTGGGTAAAGGGCTAAGGTAAAGGGTTATGGCTAACAGGCCTAACATATTGATTTTAGAATGTGACCAGATGCAGGCCAAACGCATGGGCTTCGTCGACGGCATCGCGCACACGCCTAACCTTGACGCCCTTGCTGCGGAAGGCATCCATTTCCCCAATGCGATAACGGTTCATGGCCAGTGTGTGCCATCTCGCTGCGCTTTCTTTACGGGAATGTCTCCCCATGAATGCAATGTCATGGTGAATTATCCCTTCCATGACCATTGCGGGCATCTGACGGCGAAGTACCGGACTTTTTTCCAGGAGTTCCAGGAAAACGGGTATACAACGGCGCATTTCGGCAAGAGCCACATCGGATTCCCGCTTCGGTACATGGGCTTTGATGTTGGCGAATGCCTGGATGGCCGCCTCCCCGAAGATAAAGAACCCCTGGAGCGTATTCAGGTTCGCGAGGAATTCCTGAAGAATGATGACGATGGATATCTGGACCGCACCGAGGAGCTTTCCATCCATTACAAAGCATTGCGTGACGGGATACCGTGGCTGAAGTCGTACGACCCCGATGACGGCCCGTTGCTGTTCATGTTTGATACGGATCTTCCGCATCCGCCGTTCTACTATGAAAAGGAATGGGAGGATAAGTTCAGGCCGGAAGAGATGATCCTCCCCGAAAGCTATTATAAAGAGACCTGGGAGGGGAAACCCCCATTTCTGAAAGAGCACTGCGAATCGGGTCCGCATGCCCTGCGAGACGAACAACAGCTTCGCGAAGAAATGGCACAGTATTATACGCTGATTGCCGAAACCGATCGAGCTTGCGGCGAGATTATCGAGCTCTTCAAGGAAAAAGGCATGTGGGACAATACCATCGTCCTCTTCTTTGCCGACCACGGTGATATGATGGGGGGGCATCAGCTGCGGCGTAAAGGAACGATGCCTTATGAGGAACTTTACAATATTCCGTGTATTATGAAGTTGCCGAAAGGGATGTCGCGCAAGCGCGCGGTTGTCGATGATTTGATTATATCCACCGATTTTGGCGGTGCCTTGCTGGAACTGGCCGGACTTGATGCCCCCGGGGCGTTTGCTGGCAACGATGTCGTGCCGGCGATCCAGCGCGAAAAAGCGCCTGAGGATGAGCACGTCTTCTTTGAACACTATGCCGCCTGGTACGGGATTCATCCGTTCTACGGGGTGCGTACCAAAACCATGAAATATGTGCGCTGGTATGGCCAGGAAGACTTTGAAGAAATGTATGACCTCGCAGATGATCCGCATGAGCTGTCCAATGTCGTGAATGATCCAGCCTATCAAGACCAGTACGACAAGCTCTCCACGATGGCGGATGATTGGTGGAACAGTACCGGCGGCCGGGATTTGAACTATTACGAATCAGAGGCGTTCAAAAACAACCTGAACGCACTGTAAGTCCTTGCTTGCGACCCCATCCACTCCGAACTGACCGACTATTCCGGGAACAATGAGAATGAACAAAGAATACTACGTTTCCCCCGAAGGGAACGACGCGAACCCGGGTTCATTAAAAAAACCGTTTAAATCACTGGCTCGCGCCCAGGCCGAGATCCGGGATTGTGACGACCGCGGCAGGACCCCCATTACGGTCCACTTAAGGGGAGGCAGCTATTACCTGGACGACACTCTCCGGTTCACTGCCGAGGATTCGGGATCTTCCGACGCGCCCGTGACATATGCCGCGTACAAAGACGAGGACGTCGTCATCAGCGGCGGTGCCAGGCTTTCCCTTGAGTGGGAGCCATACCGGGGTAAACCTGCGCCAAGGCTTCGGCAGACAAGCGGCATTCTGTGGGCGCAAACCCCGGCTGGTCTGGATATTGATCAGCTTTTCGTGAACGGCGAGCGCCAGCCCATGGCCCGGTATCCGAACTACGATCCCGAGGTCCGCCCGCTCAATGGATTTGCCGCCGATGCATTCAGTCCGGAACGCGTGGCGCGCTGGAAAGATCCGACCGGCGGCTACATCCATGCCATGCACAGTAAGCACTGGGGGGGATACCACTATCGCATCACCGGCAAAAACCCCGACGGCAGTGTCGCCTACGAGGGCGGATGGCAGAACAACCGGCAGATGGGCATGCACGAAGAACACCGGTTCGTGGAGAACATCTTCGAAGAACTCGACGCGCCCGGCGAGTGGTTTCATGATAAGAAAACCCGGACCCTGTATTTCTATCCGCCGGAGGATGTCAACGTCGACACGGCCACCTTTGAAATCGCTCAACTGAAGCATCTGATAGAGTTTAACGGCACCTCGGAAAACCCGGTTCAGTATATTCAGATAAAGGGCATAACTTTTCGGCACGCAGCGCGCACGATCATGGATTCCTATGAACCGTTGTTGCGCAGCGACTGGAGCATCTACCGCGGCGGCGCGGTGCTGTTTGCCTGCGCGGAAGATTGCGAGATTGTCGACTGC